>CBDUKE010000143.1:0-5627 GCA_965367725.1 uncultured Maribacter sp.
AATCACAATAAGGAGGATTATCAGCGACATTGACCAATTTGTCCAATTTTCGGCAGTCCTGATACACTTGTATGTTTACCTCTGTATTATCTGTGGTAGCTACTATCATATGCTTTCCGACTAAGTATTTTTCATGATACTTATCGATAATCAATTCAACATGATACTTTTTAGCCAGTTGTAAAGTACTTTCCCTATATTCAGGGGACACCATTATAACATTGGCATCAGGACTTGATTTGGTCAAGAAAGTCAATTTCTCCGCTGCCACAATTCCCCCGCCAACTATTAAGATGGACAGTTTCGAAGTTTTAAGAAAAATAGGATATAAATTATTTCTTTCCATAATCAATGTATTAGTTCTTGCAGCGCATAATTGCCTTGAATATCTAAAATTCGCTCTCGATGTTTGACAACATCCCCTATGATAATAATCGCCGGATTAGCCAATTCCTGATTTTTTACTATTTCTTCGATTGAAGCTATAGTACCGACTCCTACTTTTTCATTTTTTCGGGTACCGTTTTGAATAATCGCTATTGGTGTATTCGCTTTATTTTCTTTTTTGAAAAGTGCTACAATGGCCGGTAGCTTGCTCATACCCATAAGTATGACCACCGTTGCACTTGATTTCGCTGCTAAATGAACATCCTTGGATAATTTATGCTCCTTTGTTGTACCCGTAATTACCCAAAAACTTTCAGCAGCACCTCTTTTAGTAACAGGAATGTGCTGTGCAGCGGGCACTGATACTGAAGAAGATATACCAGGCACCATTGCTACCTCCAAACCATAACTGGCAGCATATTCCATTTCTTCTGCTCCTCTACCAAAGACAAATGGGTCTCCTCCTTTTAGTCGAACTACATGCCCATGGGATTTTGCCCTGCTTACAATCAACTCGTTAATCTGGTCTTGTTGGTATGCATAACACCCTCTTCTTTTACCAACAAATATATGTTCCACACTGGGTGCATATTGTAATAACCTAACATCGACCAAGGCATCATAAAGAACTACATTGGCATTAGCCAAGGTTTTGACACCTTTCAAGGTAATCAAGTCTACATCGCCTGGACCAGCGCCTACTACCGTTAATTTTGGAATACTACGCATTTACCAATTCTTGTTTTCTAAATGAGGCTACACTTTCGAGAAAACTCTTGGCGTCTTCCAAATAAGTTAGCGCAAATTTTTCAGTTGGTTCATTTTTATTAAGTTGAAGTACCAATTCAGAAAAACTTTGGTCCAAACCAATCCTATTTGAGGCAATAAAGATTTCATCAAAGTCCTTGATAATACTGGCATGGGTATTTGTCTTTGTTTTTTCTGCTGTTAGTAACGCTTTTGCCGAGTTTACCATTGATGCATAAGAATAATAAATACTGGCAGCCCATTTACCTTCTTGATAGGTAGCTGCCGCACTTTGTATTTTCTCTTCACTTTCGAATAATAAGGTTGCAATTAAATCGATGACCACGCCAGCACACTCTCCAATTCCAATTGCTTTCTGATAACTTTCTTCTGTACCCCAATCAATAAAATCATCTTGATTAAGATTGTCCAAAGTTCCCAATGGTTTTAAGAGCCCATAGAAATAAGGCTTTCCTTTTTCTTCATAATATGTGGCATATGAGGCACCGTCACCATTCAAATCAAAATCATTCAATATTAAACGTAAAGCCTCCGGCCCCCTTTTACTAGGAACCTTGATTATTTTATCAGCAAATTTACCGTTACCATTTCCGATATTCCCGCCTCCCAATAATACTTGAAGTGCTGGGGCAACTAATTTGTCCTTGGTTCGGATTGACATTCCTTGAAAACCGATATTGGCCATATTATGTTGGCCACAAGCATTCATACAACCACTAATCTTAATAACCACATCAGGATTATTGATGTAGTGAGGATATTCACCTTTGATAACCCTTTCCAACTCCTGTGCAATTCCTGTACTACTTGCGATGCCAAGGTTACAGGTATCAGTACCTGGACAAGCGGTAATGTCCAAAGCTTTATTATAACCTGCATGCGTAAATCCTAATTTTTTCAATTCCACATAAAAGAAGGGAATCAATTCCTCTTTCACATAGGGTATTAATATGTTCTGACGTAAGGACAAGCGAATCTCCCCGGCAGCATATTTTTGAACCAAATCAGCCAAGGAACGCGCTTTATCTGTATAAAAATCGCCCAATAACACTTTGATTCCGATGGCAACAAATCCATCCTGTTTCTGAGGAACAAGGTTTGTTGATTTCCATTGTTCAAAGGCATTTTGATCAGTAATTTCAGCCTTGGGAATAGCTGCCATGGTAATTTTCACCTTTGGATACTTCTCAGCGTTGATCGGAAATATTTTATATGGAACCGCGTTTTGCTCTTCTTCCAGCAATTGTTTGAAACCTTCCAAACCAAGGTCCTTCAATAGAAATTTCAATCTTGCTTTTGCCCTACTCTTTCTTTCTCCATAACGGTCAAAAACCCGCACGATAACTTCCATTAATGGGATTATCCCGTCAGAAGCCAAAAAGCCATACAACTCATCGGCATGTCTTGGCTGAGAACCCAAACCGCCACCAAGCATTACTTTAAATCCTTTCACGCCATTTTTGATTTTGGCTATAAAGCCAATATCGTGCATATACGACAATCCCGTATCCGCGTCACTAGCCGAGAAAGACACCTTGAACTTTCTTCCCATTTCCTGGCTGATGGGATTTCGTAAGAAATACTCAAAAAGTGCATGTGCATATGGCGAAACATCAAAGGGTTCGTCAATATCAATTCCGGCCGTTTCACTTGCAGTAACATTACGTACCGTATTACCACAAGCTTCGCGGAGGGTTACCTTATCTTTTTCCAATTGGGCCCAAAGTTCTGGGGTACGGTCCAAATCAACATAGTGGATTTGAATGTCTTGCCGAGTGGTTATATGAAGTCTTCCCGTTGAATATTCATCGGACACATCACAAATACGTTTTAATTGGGTGGAAGAAACCTTGCCATAAGGTAATTTTATTCGTATCATCTGAACACCAAACTGGCGTTGCCCATATACACCACGAGCAAGGCGAAGACTTCTAAATTTCTCTTCATCAAGATTACCTTCTTTAAATTGACGGATTTTAGCCTCCAAATCAATGATATCCTTTTCAACAACCTGATTTTCAATTTCTGTTCTAAAACTTCGCATATTTTTCTTTTTGAGTCTGAATCTCGATGCTAGCAACAAGACCTATTAATCTATAATGCCTATCGACTTTATAGGTTTATTAAAAACATAATCCACCAAATTATACCACCTTTTCCTAAACATTTCAGGATTCCCCGTTCAATGAAGAGGGCCGCCCGGACTAGCCTTGTAAGGGGGCACTATTCACTTATAAAACCGGCTCCCACGGTATTATTGGATTGAGTATCAATTAAAATAAAAGAGCCATTGGTTCTATGATTTTTGAAGGGATCAAAGAATATGGGTTTGTTCAATTTAAACGAAACCTTTGCTATATCGTTCATACCCAATGAGTTTGCATCTTCGTCAATACCTGAATAATCCGGATGGATTTTATGATGGATACTATCCACTTTAGCCAATACTTTATTTACGCCGTGTTGTAATACATATTTATTGCCTGGATTTAAGTTCTGGGAATCCATCCAAGAAATAGTTGCAGTAAACTGTTTATCTATTGTCGGTAACTCGCCAACTTTCACCAACATATCGCCCCTACTTACATTGATCTCATCTTCCAAGGTTATTGTTACGGATGATCGCCTCGATGCGGTTTGGTATGTTTTATCATAAAAATAAATCTCCTTGATCTTTGATTTGGTCTGCGAAGGCAGGGCCACTACCTCATCCCCAACACTTAATTCCCCACCATAAACTTTGCCTGCAAAACCTCTAAAATCATGAAATTCCTCTGTTTTGGGACGTATAACATATTGTACGGGAAATCTTGGTATACCCTTATTAAAAATGTCCTTTCTATCCAAAAGTTCCAAGTGCTCCAATAAAGTTTGCCCATCATACCAAGGCATTTTATCCGAAGTATGAACAACATTATCCCCTTTCAACGCACTGACCGGAATAAACGTAATATGCTGATCTTGATAATCCCTTTTACTCATCAATGCTTCAAAATCGGCCTTTATTCCGTTGTAGGTTTCCTCACAATAATCAACTAAATCCATTTTATTTATAGCGACGATTACGTCTTTGATACGCAATAAATTGTTAATGAAAAAATGGCGGTTGGTCTGCTCTATTACCCCTTTACGTGCGTCAATCAAAATAATCGCTGCTTGTGAGGTAGATGCCCCGGTAACCATATTTCTTGTATACTCCACATGCCCCGGAGTATCCGCAATTATATAACTTTTTGAAGCAGTTGAGAAATAGATATGTGCTACATCTATGGTAATTCCCTGTTCTCTTTCTGCTACCAAGCCATCAGTTGCCAAGGAAAAATCCAAATAATCATATCCCTTTTGTTTACTGGTTTTTTCGATAGCTTCCAATTTATCTGTCGTCAGTGATTTTGTATCATACAGAATTCTACCAATCAAGGTGCTTTTCCCGTCATCTACACTTCCTGCTGTTGCTATTTTTAGTACTTCCATTTTTTTCTGTCTTCCCCGTCAATGACGGCTTATATAATAAATTCTTACTGGATTCCCGCCTTCGCGGGAATGACAAAACCGATTAAAAATATCCTTGTTGTTTTCTTTTTTCCATTGCGGCCTCGGAACGCTTGTCATCGATACGTGCCCCTCTTTCCGAAATGGTAGATTCCCTTATTTCCTGAACCACGCTGGCAATGTTGGCAGCTTTAGAAAACACGGCCGCGGTGCAGCTCATATCCCCAACGGTCCTAAAACGAACCATTTCTTCCAAAACCTCTTCATTATCTTCTTGATATACATAATCTGAATGTGACCAAATCAATCCATCTCTCAAGAATATCTTCCTTTTATGCGCAAAATAGATAGACGGGATTTCGATATTCTCTTTTTCAATGTAAGACCACACATCCAATTCCGTCCAGTTGGAAATGGGGAAAACCCGAACGTTCTGTCCCAATTCTATCTGACCATTGAGCATATCGAATAATTCTGGTCTCTGGTTCTTTTCATCCCACTGCCCAAAATCATCACGAACAGAAAAAACACGTTCTTTTGCCCTAGCTTTTTCTTCATCGCGACGGGCACCGCCAATACATGCGTCGAACTTAAATTCCTCAATGGCATCTAAGAGCGTGGTGGTTTGCAATGAATTCCTACTTGAATACCTGCCTGTTTCTTCTTTGACTTTTCCTTGATCAATAGAGTCCTGAACGTTCCTTACTATTAACTGAAGTCCAAGTTCCTCAACCAATCTATCCCTAAACTCAATGGTCTCTGGAAAATTATGCCCTGTATCAATATGCATCAGCGGAAAAGGAATCTTTGAAGGGTAAAAGGCCTTTTGAGCCAATCGTACCAAGGTTATCGAATCTTTTCCCCCTGAAAACAAAAGAACTGGTTTTTCAAATTGGGCAGCCACTTCCCGCATGATATAAATGGCCTCGTTTTCCAATGCGTTTATAAGTGATGTGTCTTTCATATTCAAGTTCAAGTTC
>CBDUKE010000144.1:0-5613 GCA_965367725.1 uncultured Maribacter sp.
TGATTTTAATGACCGAGAACAGTGAAGGTAAATTAGTATTTGTGAATCCTGATGAAGACGGTGTTGGAAATGGGTTGACGATAAATTAATATGAATATAGTACCCTGTCGAGCGCAGTCCCTACCATTTTGAAATGGGTGCTTTTAGATATTTGCATTGTCCGGTCGAGCGCAGTCGAGACCTTTAACACTTGGTTGATTTTAGATTTTCGGGTTGTCCGGTCGAGCGCAGTCGAGACCTAGATTAAAGAAATATGCTATTTTGAAATTCTACTACGTTTATATTTTATTATGCTAAGATGGACTAACCTATACGGGTATTACAAATGATATTGCGAGAAGATTTGACGAGCATCAACAAGGTCTAAACAAATCTTGTTTCACTTATAAAAAAAGACCAGTCAAATTAATTTTCCATCAAGAATTCAATGATGTAGAGCAAGTCATTTATTTTGAAAAGAAAATTAAAAAATGGAGTCGCAAAAAGAAATTGGCATTGGCCAATGATGAATATGACCTATTACAAATATTGGCAGAATGTAGAAATGTTTCGCATTCTGATTTTAAACCTACTGACAAAGATTAAGGTCTCGACTGCGCTCGACCGGACATTGACGTTCTAATATCTATAAAATAATGCAACTAATCCCCTATATCTTAAAACACACCCAACTCCCTGAAAAAGGGATAGTCAATACCGTTGCCTTGCTAAACGAAGATTGCACCCTACCCTTTATTTCCCGGTATCGAAAAGAACGCACTGGGAACTTGGATGAGGTTCAAATAGGTGCTATTGTAACCTTCAAAGCGCAGTTCGAGGCATTGGAAAAACGCAAGACGGCCATTATCAAAGCCTTAACAGAACAAGAAGTTTTAACCAATGAGCTTAGTGAAAAAATCAACATAGCCGATGACCTTACAACATTAGAGGATATTTACCTTCCATTCAAGAAAAGCAAAAAAACCAAGGCAGAAACCGCCCGTAAAAACGGATTGGAACCTTTGGCCAAAATCATCATGGCACAGTCCCGAGACTCCGGGAATGAATTGGAATTTAAGGCATCCAAATTTATAAATGATGCTATAAAAAATGAAGAGGAGGCACTAGAAGGTGCTCGACATATAATTGCTGAGTGGATCAATGAACGCGCTGATATTCGCAATCAAATACGTTATCAACTCGAGAAATTCGCTCAAATAACCACAAAGGTCATATCCACTAAAAAGGAAGATGAAAAAGCCCAAAAGTTTCGGGATTATTTTGATTGGAGCGAATCGTTGAACCGCTGCCCATCGCACAGGCTTTTGGCCATACTACGGGCTGAAAACGAAGGTTTCATTCGAGTTAAGATTGAAATTGATGCTGAACGGGCCATTCAAAAAATCGAAGATCGAATAATAAAAAGTCACAATGCATGTGCATCCCAAATAAAAATAGCCATTCAGGATGCGTATAAACGATTACTGTTTCCCTCCTTATCCAACGAAACCCTAAAAAAGGCCAAAGAAAAAGCAGATGATTCCGCTATCCAGGTATTCTCTAAAAATCTAAAGCAATTACTCTTAGGGGCTCCTTTGGGTGAAAAACGCATTTTGGCGATTGACCCAGGCTTTAGGACGGGCTGTAAAATTGTCTGCCTAAGCGCGCAAGGCGATTTGGAACACAATGAAACTATTTACCCCCATGCGCCCAAAAACGATAGTAAGGGAGCCATTAAAAAAATAAGCTCTCTGACCGATGCCTATAAAATCGAGGCTATTGCCATTGGTAATGGCACGGCATCCCGGGAAACAGAACAGCTGATCAAACGCATTCAATTTAGAAATCCCATCGAGGTATTTGTAGTAAGTGAAGCCGGCGCATCCATATATTCCGCCTCAAAAATCGCTCGTGATGAATTTCCCAATTATGATGTTACCGTTCGTGGTTCTGTATCCATTGGTAGAAGATTGGCAGACCCTTTGGCCGAACTGGTAAAGATTGATGCAAAATCAATTGGAGTAGGTCAATATCAGCATGATGTAGACCAAAATAAACTAAAAACATCATTGGATAGCGTTGTTGAAAGTTGTGTAAACTCGGTCGGAGTTAATATTAATACAGCGAGTGTCCCCTTATTGAGTTATGTTTCGGGCATTGGCCCTAAACTGGCAGAGCATATCTTTGCATACAGAAACGAAAATGGTCCGTATGAAAGTAGGTCCGCCATAAAAAAAGTTCCGCGATTGGGTGGTAAGGCCTTTGAGCAAGGTGCTGCCTTTTTACGAATAAAACAAGCCAAAAACCCTTTGGACGATTCCGCTGTACATCCTGAAAGCTATGGTATTGTTGAAAAAATGGCCATAGACCTTGGGAAAAAAGTTTCAGACTTGATCGGAAATAAAGGACTACTACAGGGTATTGATTTAAATAAATATTGCACAGATAAAATTGGACTTTTTACCCTAAAGGATATTGTTAAGGAATTGGAAAAACCCGGCCTGGATACTCGTGAAAAGGCCAAAGTCTTCACCTTTAACCAAAATATAAGATCAATTACCGACCTGCATGAAGGACAATTACTACCTGGTATTGTAAACAACATTACCAATTTTGGTTGTTTTGTTGATATTGGCATCAAGGAAAGTGGACTTATTCATATTTCCAATCTATCAGATACCTTCGTAAAGGATGTAAATGAACATGTAAGTCTACAGCAACAGATCATTGTAAAGGTTCTTGATATTGACGTACCGAGGAAGCGTATCCAACTTAAATTACATAAATAAAAAATACTTTTTTAAAGGATTGATAATTGTCAGTTAAACAGGTTAATATTCTTTGTAATTTTATACAAAATTTAAAATTATGTTATCCAAGAAATTAGAAAAAGCCCTCAATAGCCAAATACAGATTGAGGCAGAATCATCCCAAGTTTATTTATCAATGGCTTCGTGGGCCGAAGTCAAAGGATTAGAGGGCATTGCTACCTTTATGTACGATCAATCGGACGAAGAGCGTATGCATATGCTGAAATTGATAAAATTTGTGAACGAACGTGGTGGCCATGCAAAAGTTGCAACTTTGAGTGCCCCAAAATTTGATTTTGGGACCTTTCAAAAAATGTTCCAGGAACTATTGGAACATGAGATATATGTATCGAACAGCATCAATGAGTTGGTACATATTACCCTCCAGGAAAAAGACTACGCCACCCATAACTTTTTACAATGGTATGTGGCCGAACAAATAGAGGAAGAGGCATTGGCAAGAAATATTTTGGATAAAATAAACCTCATTGGCAACGATAAAGGCGGATTGTATTTGTTTGACCGTGATGTACAGCAAATTACGGCGAATAGTGCTGCAGCACCTCCAGGAGTTTAGTGATGTAAAACATCGAGATTGTTTTTATGGAATTCCCTAAGTAAGGATATTTTTAATTCAGTATCTTACTCAGTGCATTGTACACGCCTGTTTGAACGCAGTAATCCTATAATACCACAATATGAAGCCAATCGTACTTTTTTTCACGGTCCTTTTCCATTTTGCTGCAGTTGCCCAAACGGCATCTGTAAAATTCTCACCTCAACTTGCTGAGGCTACCCCAGAAAGTGTAGGCATGTCCTCAGAACGATTGGTGCTTATTGATGACATGCTGGAAAAGGCTGTAGCTAATGAAGACCTTCCTGGACTTGTAGCCTTAATTGCCCGAAATGGGAAAATTGTGTTTCATAATGCTTACGGAATGGCAGATAATGCCGCAGCTACGGCTATGGAAAATGATGCCATATTTAGAATAGCCTCACAGACCAAGGCAATTACTTCAACTGCTGTAATGATGTTGTGGGAAGAAGGCAAATTCAAACTGGATGACCCAATTTCCAAATTCATACCTGAATTTGGCAAAGCCCAAATTTTGGACACTTTTGATGAGCTGGATTCCACCTATACTACCAAAGCTGCTGAAGACCAAATTACTATCCGGGATTTGATTACCCATACTTCGGGCATTGGCTATGGCGTTATTGATGGAGATGCCCGTTTTAAAAAAATATATGCCAAAGCTGGGATTACGGATCTTTTTACAACGGAGAATATCAGTATTGAAGAAAGTGTAAAGAAACTGGCAAAATTGCCATTGCACCATAATCCGGGGGATGAGTTTACCTATAGCGAAGGTTTGGATGTGCTGGGTTATTTTATTGAGGTTGTCTCAGGAATGCCTTTTGATAAATTCCTTAAAACAAGGATTTTCGATCCATTGAATATGGAGGACACTTGGTTTTACCTACCAAAGAACAAGCACAATCGTTTGGTGACAGTGCAACAAAAAGTTGAAGGCAAATGGCAGAAATACCCGATTACGTTTTACGATACTGACTATCCTAAAACAGGTGAAAAACGTTTTTTCTCTGGAGGCGCTGGTCTTTCAAGTACAGCAAAAGACTATGCCACATTCTTGCAAATGTATTTGAACCAAGGGGAACTAAACGGCAGACGTCTTTTAAGTAGAACCACCGTACAGAGTATTATGGGAAATCAGATTGGTGATATTTGGGCAGGGGGCAATAAGCATTACGGTCTGGCATTTGGTGTGGTAACAGAAAAAGGAGGGGTTTCCGGAGGTGAAGGTAGTATGGGCACTTTTGATTGGGGAGGGTATTTCAACACCCAATATTTTGCCGATCCCAAAGAACAGATAATTGGTATTCTTATGAAGCAGACCCAAGGCCCCGTAAATGATCAAACCGGGTGGAAATTTAGGCAAATGGTTGGTGCGGCGGTTGATGATTGAATGCATTTAGTATGACCTATGTTTTTTAATTTATTAAACGTCTTCGCGAACACAGTGAAGCGATCTCAACGGCAAGGTCCCAATCATGAGATCACTTCGTCGCATCGCTCCTCGTGAAGACGCTGAAATGAGTTATTATTCCGACCGGCTCAACATAAAAAACATAACGTCTTCGCGAACACAGTGAAGCGATCTCAACAGCAAGGTCCCAATCATGAGATCACTTCGTCGCATCGCTCCTCGTGAAGACGCTGAAATGAGTTATTATTAGTACTGGTTCAGCAATAAAAATATAACGTCTTCGCGAACGCAGTGAAGCGATCCCAACAGGAAGGTCCCAATCATGAGATTACTTCGTCGTATCGCTCCTCGTGAAGACCCTAAAATCAAAAATAAAACAACCAGCCTTCGGATAAATCCATCCATTCGGAATTTATAGAATCAATCAATTCTTCCTTCCGTTTTCTATTACCGGATTTTATCTGTTTCTCCCTGGTAATTGCAAGATTTATATTATTAAACTCTTCAAAATAAACCAATTTGTCACAATTATATTTGGATGTAAAACCCCTATAAAGTTTTATCTTATGCTGATAAACCCTTTTGACTAAATTACTTGTTACCCCAATGTAAATCACATTGTTATACTTGTTAGTCATGAAATAGATATATGACTTTCTCATCTTATTATTAATTAAACGTCTTCGCGAACGCAGTGAAGCGATCCCAACAGCAAGGTTCCAATCATGAGATCACTTCGTCGCATCGCTCCTCGTGAAGACGTTGAAATGAGTTATTATTAGTACTGGTTCAGCAATAAAAATATTATGTCTTCG
>CBDUKE010000145.1:0-5547 GCA_965367725.1 uncultured Maribacter sp.
CTTCCTTCAAGTCTTTCTCGAGGCCCTCGCCTCCAATGAACTCAGGTGGCCTACTAGGCAGCATAACATCTTCTTTGTAAGATGGGGAAACCGTATGAACAGCATCAGCAAAACGAATACCCACTGCCATTAGATTTATACAATCTTGATATCTGTAATCCATTAATTCCTTCGTATCAAAGGGAATATTGGGAAACCAATTTCGTAAGGATGCATAATTATTTTCAAAGGGACGAATTCCTTGGATAGCCAAATTATGTATGGTAAACACAAATCTTATTTTTGCCAACGATTTGTAATTTGGATGATATGCTTTTAAAAACAACAGGAGACTTGCATGCCAATCGTGCATATGAACAATATCAAGCTTTCCAAAAGCACCTTGTTTTATTGCTTCAGCCACCGCAGTACAGAATATGACGAATTTCACAAAATCTGTATAGAATGGCTCTACTGGATTATCGTGATAAATCTTAGCTATTTCACCACCCTCAATTTCAGGATGATGAATTACGTAATGATGAACATTATCAAATTCTTTTTTCGGAATTACCTCATATAATTCAGCACTATAGGTAATGCCTCTTAATTCAAAATTAAGATTGGTCTTGAATATTCCGTTTTGATGTAATCGGGAATAGGCAGGTACTACAACGTGAACTTTATCGCCTCTTTCAGATATCTGTCTTGGCACATCGCGCACAACATCGCCCATACCCCCAGCTTTGCAGTGGTATAATCCGTCATTTTCTGCTGCGACAAAAAGAAAATTATTCATTATTATAAATTAAAAATGGTTAGTAATCGTTGGTCTTAAAAGGTAATTAAAGTTTAGCTTAATGCCAAAAAAAGCCTTTCCAAAGAAAGGCTTTTTTTTATTATATAGACCTTATTGATTTACTTTAAAAGCCTTTTCTTGTGGAAAATAAGCTGTGCTGCCCAATTCTTCCTCAATGCGAAGCAACTGGTTGTATTTGGCCATCCTATCTGAACGGGAAGCAGAACCGGTCTTAATTTGACCTGTATTCAATGCTACTGCCAAATCGGCGATGGTGTTATCCTCTGTTTCACCCGAACGGTGTGACATTACAGAGGTGTAACCAGCATCTTTAGCCATATTCACTGCGGCAATAGTTTCTGTCAAAGAACCTATTTGATTTACCTTGATCAAAATTGAATTGGCAATCCCATTTTCAATACCTCTTGATAACCTCTCCACATTGGTCACAAAAAGGTCGTCACCAACCAATTGTACTTTATCCCCGATCATTTCTGTCAAGACTTTCCAACCATCCCAGTCATTTTCGTCCATACCATCTTCTATGGAAATAATTGGATACTTTGCACATAATTCTGCGAGATATTTGGCCTGCTCCTCTGACGAGCGAACTGCACCCTTATCCCCTTCGAACATAGTGTAATCATATTTTCCTTTTTCATAGAACTCAGCAGCAGCACAATCCAATGCAATTTTAACTTCATCCCCAAATTTATATCCAGCGTTGGTTACGGCTTTTCCAATAGTTTCAATGGCATCTTCAGTGCCATCCAATGTTGGGGCAAAACCACCTTCATCACCCACGGCTGTACTTAGACCTCTATCGTGTAATACTTTCTTAAGGTGATGAAAAATCTCTGTACCCATTTGCATGGCGTGTGTAAAGCTTTTTGCCTTTACAGGCATAATCATAAACTCTTGAAAAGCGATAGGCGCATCAGAATGCGAACCACCATTTATTATATTCATCATAGGTAAAGGAAGTGTATTGGCACTTACACCACCAACATATCTGAACAATGATAATCCTAGTTCATTAGCGGCTGCTTTGGCAGCGGCCAATGAAACTCCTAAAATTGCATTGGCTCCAAGTTTTGATTTATTTGGAGTTCCATCCAATTCAATCATTGTTTGATCGATTAGATTTTGTTCAAAAACAGACATTCCCAGAATTTCTTCCGCAATCAAAGTATTTACATTGTTTACGGCCTTACTAACACCTTTACCCATAAAAGCTTTACCACCATCGCGAAGTTCAACAGCTTCGTGCTCTCCGGTAGAAGCGCCAGAAGGAACCGCTGCCCTTCCCATTATACCATTTTCTGTAATCACATCTACTTCTACTGTTGGATTGCCCCGAGAATCTAATATCTGTCTCGCGTGGACATTAATAATAATACTCATATGTATTGATTTTAGTATTGATTTTTGAAAGTATAAAGATACAAAACAACGCAATTACAGGATGCATTTAAAACCCATTTTCACAAGGAAATAACAATAATTTAAACTTTGACATTCTGCATTGCGGATTTCTTGATCAATTCAAAAAACTGATCAAAAAGATACTCTGAATCATGTGGCCCCGGACTAGCCTCTGGATGGTATTGTACGGAGAAAACATCCTTATTCTTCATACGCATTCCTGCAACCGTACCATCGTTTAGATGAACATGGGTTATCTCCAATTCCGGGTTAGCTTCAGCTTCTTCCTTATTAATGGCAAAACCATGGTTCTGGGATGTTATTTCTCCCTTTCCCGTTAAGAGATTCATTATAGGATGATTTATTCCTCTATGGCCATTGTGCATTTTATAGGTTGATACGCCATTTGCCAAAGCTATTACTTGATGGCCTAAACAAATTCCGAATAAAGGTCTACCCCCAGCTATAATATCTTTTGCCGTTTGAATAGAAGCATTTAAAGGTTCTGGATCTCCAGGACCATTGGAAATAAAATAACCATCGGGGTTCCATGCACCCATCTCTTTGAATGTCGTATTGTATGGGAAGACTTTTATGTAACAATCCCTTTTTGCAAGGTTTCTAAGAATATTCAATTTAATTCCAATATCAAGAGCTGAAATTTTGTATTTGGCATTTTCGTTGCCATAATAATACGGCTCTTTGGTTGAAACCTTCGAAGCCAATTCCAAACCTTTCATACTTGGCATTTTGGCCAATTCCGTCTTGAGTTTATCCACATTTTCAACATCAGTGGATATAACGGCATTCATTGCCCCGTTATCCCTAACATAACTTACCAAAGCCCTTGTATCAACATCAGAAATCGCCAGGGTATTACTTTTATCCAGGAAATCAAGCAAACTCATATCCGCATCAGGTCTTGAATAGTCATAACTGAAATTTTTACAGATCAACCCAGCAATTTTTACAGAACCTGATTCTATTTCATCTTTATTAGTGCCATAATTACCAATATGGGCATTGGTGGTCACCATTAGTTGACCAAAATAGGAAGGGTCAGTAAAAATTTCCTGATACCCCGTCATACCCGTATTAAAACAGACTTCACCAAAAGATGTGCCTTCTTTGCCTCCAACAGCTTTACCATGAAAAATGGTCCCATCTGCCAATAGTAACAATGCTCTTTTCTTAGTTTGATATTTCATAGCCTAATCTCAAAATTATGGTTACACAAATAAACATAAAAAAAAGGATAAACTATAAAGCTTATCCTTTTGTAAATATCATTAGTTAATAACATTTTATTCCTCTGAATCATCAGTTTTGTCATCCGCTACTACAACTGGTGGAGTTTCGGTTTTCGCACCGCCGCCTCTTCTACTACGTCTTGTAGTTTTCTTCTTAGCCTTATCAGCATTATAAATCTCATTGAAATCAACCAACTCGATCATTGCCATATCGGCATTATCACCAAGACGATTTCCTAATTTAATGATTCGCGTATAGCCTCCTGGCCTATCACCAACTTTTTCAGAAACACCACTGAACAATTCTGTAACAGCATACTTGTCTCTTAAATATTTAAAAACAATACGTCTGTTATGGGTTCCCTTTTCTACTGATTGGTTATTTTCCGCTTTTGATTTTGTAATCAAAGGTTCAACGAACCGTTTTAGGGCTTTTGCCTTAGCAACAGTCGTATTAATGCGCTTATGCTCAATTAAGGAACATGCCATATTGGCCAACATTGCCTTTCTATGGGCCGTTTTTCTTCCTAAATGATTGACTTTCTTTCCGTGTCTCATTATTTTTATTTTATCATCTTGCTACCAAATCCTGACGGTTATCATCAGGAGAGCAAAATATGATTATCTAATCTTTGTCTAATTTATATTTTGAAAGGTCCATACCGAAACTAAGCCCTTTGTTGATTACCAACTCTTCTAGTTCAGTCAAGGATTTCTTTCCGAAGTTTCTAAACTTCATTAGGTCATTCTTATTGAATGAAACCAAATCACCTAATGTATCAACTTCAGCAGCCTTTAAACAGTTCAGTGCACGCACTGAAAGATCCATGTCTACCAATTTTGTTTTCAACAATTGACGCATATGTAATGATTCCTCATCATATGTTTCAGTTTGGGCAATCTCATCAGCTTCTAATGTAATTCGCTCATCAGAGAACAACATAAAATGGTGAATAAGTACTTTCGCACCTTCTGTCAATGCATCCTTTGGGTGAATTGAACCATCGGTCACAATCTCGAAAACCAATTTTTCGTAATCGGTTTTTTGCTCAACCCTAAAGTTCTCAATACTATATTTTACATTCTTGATTGGCGTAAAAATAGAATCAATCGCAATTGTACCTAAGGCAGCATTGGATTTTTTGTTTTCCTCTGCAGGAACATATCCTCGACCCTTATCAATAACAATTTCCATATTGATACTAACCTTGGAATCCATATTACAGATAACCAAATCAGGGTTCAAAACTTGATATCCTGAAATGAATTTTTGAAAATCACCAGCAGTCAATTGATCTTTTCCACTTACGGAAATAGAAACAACCTCAGCTTCGGAGTCTTCAATTTGCTTTTTAAAACGAATTTGTTTAAGGTTCAAGATAATCTCGGTAACATCTTCTACAACACCGGGAATTACAGAGAACTCATGTTCTACTTTGTCAATCCTTACAGAAGTAATAGCATGGCCTTCCAAAGATGCAAGCAATACTCTTCTTAATGCGTTACCAACGGTTAAACCGTAACCAGGTTCCAAAGGTCGAAATTCAAATTTCCCTTCGAAATCTGAAGAATCGATCATTATTACTTTATCGGGTTTCTGAAAATTAAATAATGCCATAATTGGATCAGTGTTGTTTTATTTGGAGTATAACTCGACTATTAATTGTTCCTTGATATTTTCAGGAATCTGCATTCTTTCCGGAATCGAAACAAATGTTCCTTCCTTCTTTTCAGTATTCCAAGTAATCCATTCATAAACACTACTGCTATTAGCTAAAGCATCCTGAATAGTCTGTAATGACTTTGATTTTTCCCTAACACCTACTACGTCACCAGGTTTTAAAGAATATGAAGGTATGTTTACCAACTCACCATTAACGGTTAAATGCCTATGAGACACTAATTGTCTCGCGCCACTTCTTGTTGGGGAAATACCCATTCTATAAACAACATTATCAAGTCTTGCTTCACAAAGTTGTAAAAGTACTTCACCGGTAACACCTTTACTTCTATTCGCTTTCTTAAATAGGTTTCTGAATTGCTTTTCCAAAATACCATACGTATATTTTGCTTTTTGCTTTTCCATCAACTGAA
>CBDUKE010000146.1:0-5457 GCA_965367725.1 uncultured Maribacter sp.
AGGCTTTTCAACAGCAGGTGCTTCAGCAGCAGGTTTTTCAACGACAGGTGCTTCAACAGCAACTTCTTCAACAGCAGGCTTTTCAACGACAGCTTCTTCAGCAGCAGTTTCTTCAACTACTTCCGTGGCAGCTTCCTCTACCTTAGCAACTTCCTCAACAATAATTTCAGACTCTACGATCTCTTCTGGCAATTCAGCTTCGGCAGCAGCCAAGGCACGTTTTTCGTTCACTTCCTTTTCAGCTGCTAACGCTTGTGCTTTTGTATCGGCCTTAACTTTATCAAGTCCAGTAACTTTAGAAGCAACCGATTTTTCTTTTTCAGCCATCCAAGCATTGAATTTTTCCTCAGCTTGTTCTTCGGTCAAAGCGCCTTTACGAACACCACCCATTAAGTGATGCTTTAATAAAATCCCTTTGTATGAAAGAATAGCTCTGGCAGTATCGGTTGGTTGTGCTCCGTTGTTTAACCACTGTACAGAGTTGTCAACGTTAACTTCGATAGTAGCAGGATTGGTATTAGGATTGTAGATCCCTAATTTTTCCAAATATTTACCATCTCTTTTTGAACGTGCATCGGCTGCAACGATCCAATAGAAAGGTTTTCCTTTTTTTCCGTGTCTTTGTAATCTAATTTTTACTGGCATATCACATTAATTTTGTAGGGTGCCCGACCCTCGATTATTAATTCTTTATTATTTGTCCCTTAAAACGGGCTGCAAATATACTTCAATTCTTTAAATGTGCAATAGGTTTGATTAATTGTTTACTAGAACCCTCTAAGTTAATAACTCGTGACAACTCCACTTTTTCTGATTTTCTTTTTTTGTATTTTTATCGGTACTTTTTTATACAGTTAAAATACCCAGTATGTACCTGATTTTTGATACCGAAACCACCGGCTTGCCCAAGCGTTGGAATGCCCCGATAACCGATACTGACAATTGGCCACGTTGTATTCAGATAGCTTGGCAAATGCATGACTCGATGGGCAACTTGGTGGAAAGCCAGGATTATTTAGTGCAGCCAGACGGGTTTAACATACCCTATGATGCAGAACAAATACATGGTATTTCTACAGAACTGGCCGCTCAAAAAGGGATTCCGTTAACTGAAGTACTCGAAAAATTTAATCTAGCGCTTTCAAAAGCAAAATTTGTTGTGGGTCAGAATGTTGGCTTTGATGTCAATATTATGGGAGCTGAGTTTCATCGTTTGCAGGTCGAAAACCCATTACAGGAGCTTCCCGTTTTGGACACCTGTACCGAAGAGACAGCATTGCTATGTAAGCTTCCAGGTGGGCGAGGGGGTAAATTCAAGTTGCCAACCCTTACTGAACTTCATGAATATCTTTTTAAGGAACCCTTCAATGAGGCCCATAATGCCACCGCGGATGTTGAGGCAACTACCCGTTGTTTTTTAGAACTTATTCGTCAAAAGCATTATTCTCAGGAACAACTTGATGTTCAGCCTGATTATTTTCAGAATTTCTCTGAAGCGAATCCCCAAGAGATAAAACTCATTGGTCTAAAGCACATCAATCTTAAGAAAGCTTCCAAAAAAATTGCTGATGCACTTTGGGAAAAAGATACTGGCGGAGTTTCTGAGGCCGAAATAAAAGAGAATATTGAAAGCCTTTCTGAAGCACAATTTGTACATCTGCATAATCATTCCCAATTTTCAGTTTTACAATCCACCATTAATATCAAGGATTTAGTACACTCGGCTGCAGAAAACAATATGCCTGCGGTTGCCCTTACCGATCATGCGAATATGATGGGGGCTTTTCATTTCGTAAAGGAGGTAAAAGCCCATAATCGTAGGGTAAAGGAAAAAAACAGCATTGCAATTGAGCATGGTGAGTTGCCCACTGAAAAGAAAATTAAACCCATTATTGGCTGCGAATTTTTTGTTTGTGAGGACCATACCAATAAAAATGTTAAGGATTATGGGTATCAAATAGTCTTATTGGCCAAGAACAAGAGAGGTTATCACAATTTGGCCAAAATGTCTTCCATAGCGTATACCGATGGATTTTATTATGTGCCCAGGATTGACAAAAACGTGATTAAAGAATACAAGGATGACATTATTGTTCTGACGGGAAACCTTTATGGGGAGGTGCCAGGAAAAATTTTGAATGTGGGTGAAAAGCAGGCCGAGGAAGCTTTGCTTTGGTGGAAAGAACAGTTTGGCGATGATCTCTATATAGAAATTATGCGGCACGGGCAGGAAGATGAAGACCGAGTGAACAAGGTATTGATCGAATTTGCGAAAAAGCACCAGGTTCAACTAGTGGCCACGAATAATACCTACTATTGTGCCAAGGAAGATGCCAATGCCCATGATATTCTACTTTGTGTAAAGGATGGTGAAAAACAGGCCACACCTATAGGTCGAGGACGAGGCTATCGTTACGGCTTGCCTAATCAAGAGTACTATTTCAAGTCTTCTGATGAAATGAGCCAGTTGTTCAAGGATCTTCCCGAGTCTATTTTGAACATTCAGGAAGTCGTTGATAAAATCGAAACTTATGAATTGGCAAGGGATGTACTACTGCCAAAATTTGATATTCCGTCAGCATTTAAAGTTGTAGAAGATGAGGGTGATGGGGGCAAACGTGGTGAAAATGCCTATTTAAGGCATATAACTTACGAAGGTGCCAAAAAACGTTATGATGAAATCACCCCTGAAATAGAGGAACGCATTGATTTTGAGTTAAAGACCATAGAGAATTCAGGATATCCCGGTTATTTCCTGATTGTTGAGGATTTTATTCGTGAAGCTCGTAATATGGATGTTTCGGTAGGTCCGGGTCGAGGTTCTGCTGCAGGATCTGTAGTGGCGTATTGTTTAAAAATAACCAATATTGACCCATTGAAATACGATCTGCTTTTTGAGCGGTTCTTGAACCCAGATAGGGTATCGATGCCAGATATTGATATTGATTTTGATGATGAAGGTCGAGGCCGGGTAATGGATTATGTGATCAACAAATATGGTGCCAACCAAGTGGCTCAGATCATCACCTATGGTACCATGGCGGCAAAATCATCAATCAGGGATACGGCAAGGGTATTGGACCTGCCGTTGGGTGATGCGGATCGTATCGCCAAGTTGATCCCGACCATGTCCAAGCTTGGAAAGATTTTTGGGGCCCCAGAAGCCGAATTGAAGAAGAAATTCCGTGCGGAGGATTTAGAGAAGGTCAATCACCTATTGAATATATCTGAAGGGGATGATCTGGAAGCCCAAACTGTAAATATGGCAAGGGTTTTGGAGGGCTCTTTGCGAAATACAGGAATCCATGCTTGTGGGGTAATAATAACACCAAGCGATATTACCGACTTCGTACCCGTAGCCACGGCCAAGGATTCCGATCTATATGTAACCCAATTCGATAACTCTGTTGTTGAGAGTGCCGGATTATTGAAGATGGATTTTCTTGGTTTAAAAACATTGACCCTGATCAAGGACACGGTGAAGATCGTTAAGGCGAAACACGGTATTGAATTGGTGCCTGATGATTTTCCGTTGGATGACGAAAAAACCTATGAACTTTTTCAAAGAGGGGATACGGTAGGGATTTTCCAATATGAATCCCCTGGTATGCAAAAGCATTTAAAGGATTTGAGACCTACCGTCTTTGATGATCTTATTGCCATGAATGCCTTGTATAGACCAGGCCCGATGGAATACATTCCAGATTTTATTTCCCGTAAAAATGGAATGGCCGAGATAACCTACGACCTTCCAGACATGGAGGAAAACCTTAAGGAAACCTACGGCATTACGGTATACCAAGAACAGGTGATGTTGCTTTCCCAAAGATTGGCAGGATTCTCAAAGGGTGAAGCTGATGTTTTGCGAAAGGCAATGGGAAAAAAGATTTTTTCCCTACTACAAAAATTGAAACCACAATTCTTGGATGGTGGTGAAAAGAAAGGCCATCCTCGTGACATTTTGGAAAAAATCTGGAAAGATTGGGAAGCCTTTGCATCTTATGCCTTTAATAAAAGTCACTCTACATGTTACGCCTATATTGCTTATCAGACTGCCTATTTAAAAGCACACTACCCCGCTGAATATATGGCAGCAGTATTGAGCAATAATATGAACGACATTAAACAGGTTACCTTCTTTATGGAAGAATGTAAACGTATGGGCTTGGATGTTTTGGGTCCTGATGTCAACGAATCATATTACAAATTTGCAGTGAATAAAGACGGAGCCGTCCGTTTTGGAATGGGTGCTATAAAAGGTGTTGGGCGCGCTGCCGTTGAAACAATTGTGGAAAATAGAAAAGAGGAAGGGCCCTATAAATCGGTCTTTGATTTGGCCAAGCGCATTGATTTGCGCGCATCAAACAAAAAGGCCTTTGAAAGTTTAGCCGTAGCCGGTGGTTTTGATTCCTTAAGTGTGAGCCACAGGGCGCAATATTTCCATCAAGAGGGAGACGGAGTGACCTTTTTGGAAAAAGTGATTAAGTACGGATCTAAGTTTCAAGAGAACGAAAATTCGTCTCAAGTAAGTCTTTTTGGGGATGCCAGCGAAGTGCAGATTCCAGAACCAGAAGTACCGCCTTGCGAGGAGTGGGGGACCATGGAAAAACTAAGACGTGAAAAAGAAGTTGTGGGGATTTATATTTCTGGCCATCCATTAGATGATTTCAGGACTGAAATCAATGCCTTTTGTAATGCCAGTGTTTCCAATGCACATAATTTAGAAGAGCTGTTAAACCGGGAAATCGCTATAGCAGGCGTTGTGTCTGATGTACAACATCGCGTTTCAAAAAACGGAAAGGGTTGGGCTTTATTCACGATTGAGGACTATACAGATACCTTTGAATTCCGAATTTTTGGAGAGGAGTATTTGAAGTTCCGTCATTTTCTTATGATCAATTCCTTTGTGTATCTCAAGATATTTGTTCGTGAAGGATGGGTAAATAGGGAAACGGGTAAAAAAGGGGATCCAAGAATGCAGTACAATAGTTTTATGCTACTTCAGGAGGTTATGGAAACTTATGCCAAAAAACTGACTATAAAACTTAATATTGATGAACTGAAGGAAGATAATATTGGGGCATTGAAAGATACCTTGGTGTCGCATACCGGTAGTCATCCTTTGCATTTTGTGGTATATGAAATGGAAGAGGAAATAAAAGTGAATTTAGCTAGCAGAAAACAAAAGGTGCAGATAAGCAGTGAGCTATTACAGCTACTGGCGGAGAAAGAAGTACATTATAAATTGAATTAAGCATTGTCCCAAAATATTTTGTAAACTTAAAATTGTCAATAAACTTTCCCAATATCACAATAGGGAAAACGAATATAAGGTTAGTAAGGATAAGGTAAAATATTTGACTAAATTTGTATAATATTTAAATAAACAAACATGGCATTAGAAATAACAGATGCTACTTTTGATGAGGTAGTTTTAAAAAGTGATAAACCAGTAGT
>CBDUKE010000147.1:0-5439 GCA_965367725.1 uncultured Maribacter sp.
TTTTTATCATTTTTGCGGTATGTACAATAGGTATATCCCAGGCTTCTTTGATCTGACCATCAATAATACACCACAGAACAACGGCATCAATTTCCATGGGTTTACCTTTCAGTATCATCGTGTCCTTAACATGTGTGATGATCAGTTCATCTCCCATAGGGATTATGGATATGGGATTTACCTTAAAGGAACCCTTAGTGCGACCTGCTAATTTTTGGAAGAAGTCCGTCAAACCAGCGAGCCCGAAATAGTCTCCTTCTAACTCAGTCAGTTCTGGATTAATATAATGCCAAACAAAATCTTCGGCTAACACCTCAGCCAACGAATTTGGATTTGCAGGGTTGAACTTCTTTAAAATACTGATATTTGGATGTTCTTTATTCATGATATTACGTTTTAACTAGCTGCTTTTTGGAATGAATTACCTTCAAAGTCAATGCCCCATAGGTAATTGACAGGATGACCACAGAAAGTAATATCCCGGCAAAAGGAATCATGGTGAGCACACGCAATACGATGGCACACAATAATGCCAGGAAGGTGACACTCCAAAAGCCCCAATCTTTTTCTTTCTTGTGCCTGAAATAGTAAACGAGTAGTAATGCAGCGATAAAATGACCGAAAAGCAGACTAAATATAAATATAGCCGCTGCGAAGAGGCCTAGTGGGATGCCAATAATCATTAACAAGGCTACGATAATCAATAACGGAATACCAATGAGGTAAACCAATCCAAAGCCAAAACTTTTAAGCCAGTTATTTTCTAAGCCTTCAACGGCTGTTGAAAATGCGTGTTTAAAGAGCGCATGGAAAACAAGAATTCCCAGAAACGCAGATAAGATATATTTCATCCATGAAACTAATGATTTCGTGCCAAAGGTTGTTAAAGATAATTGTGTTGCATCTTCTTTAAGATCTTCATTGAATTGCGCTTGAGTATTGACCAACGCATCATTAAAATCTATTTCGCCATCGCTATGCCAGTATTCAACATCTTTAAGGAATTTAGCATTTGACCCGATGCTGATGTCTTCCCCCAATATTTTTGAGGTTTCTTTTACAGTTCCGTTAATAAGAACATCGGCCCCTTTAATGTCAAGCTTTCCATTTACGTCGCCATTTATTTCAATATTTCCGGCAAAACAAATAAGGTTCCCTTGTATTATGGCATTTTCAGTGAGGATGACTTCCCCGCCAAAAACAACTAGGTCATCCCCTATTTCAGCGTCAATAGTAGCCCTACCTACAGCGATACGAACGTCATCCGCTATATAACTGTTCAGCAGTAATTCGCCTCCTGCTGCCGTCAAATCCCCATTGATACTATCATTGACAATGAGCGTTCCTCCAGCCATGACCAAGTCTCCTTGTACCACCGCATTTACCACGATGGTTTCTCCGGCGCGATAGGTATCATCCTGTTGTGTCTTATTAATTATGATATCACCTTCATTCCCTGTTTGGCCAAAAGAGACCATTGTACAGAGTGCAATAAGTAAAAAAGTTGTGGTTTTCATGAGTGCTGTTTTTTAGATTCGAGCACTAAATATACTGACTGTCAATTATTTAGGCAATGATCTAAATCATTAGAGGCCTCTTTTTTACAGTTGCTCTTGGGAATTGAATTCAGGGAATTTTTCTGCCCGCCCTCCATAGGCAAGTAAATCGGCAGGCAGGCATCTTACAAATCTTTCTTATCATGGGATTAGTGCACTTAGCTATTTGCATTTAAATACATTATTCTTTGTCAAAACCCATTATTATAATAACTGTTATTTTAATGATTCGAGCCTCTAATATTGATTTCACTACAATTAATTTTCAGGTAGCCTATTTCTTTTTACCATAAGCCAGATACTTAGTGAAAGTTCCGCTACGGCCATTGTTAACATTATAATTATCCCAAGTGCTTCAGGTAGATTAAGATCTACAAAGAATACGATATAGGTAAAAGATGCCACCACTAACAAAATGCCTAGGCTTTTCGGGATATATGCTGACTTGAAGACCGCATAACCCAGTATAAGGATGTGCAAGGCAAAAAATAGGTATCCCAAGAGTTTTATGGATGCATAGTTGTACACATCGATAATTTGAAATGCCAGCGCAAACAATGCAATTATCAAAGTAAAAGCGTAAAGCAACCTGAGCACAGCCGTTAGCGACGCTAGATTCTTATTCGCGGGTTTAAGAACTACATAAAGTGCGAGACCAATAATAGCATCAAGGACAAGTACGATTAGATAGCCAACAATAGCAAAACCAAATAACCTCCCATTAGCCTCAACATCCCTGGCTAAAGCTGCTGTATCACCCGGTACTACAAAATTGGCTAAAAGGAAATCATCAACCAAGGTTACGATGAAAATCGAGCTTATAAACGCAATACCAACAACCATTGCCGCTTTACTGGTCGATAAATTAGTAATGAAATTTTTCATATCTTTTTGTTTGTTGGATGTTTGTCAATTAAAATGATTCATTCTTTTAAATACTTATACCAAAATTTCGAAAACCTTATAAGTAACTCTATCTAGTTGACATCAAGACATTCTTAACAAAATTTTTCCTCCTGTCATTTGGCTGGTGTAATCGCGGATGGCTTCTTTCACTTCTTCTAAAGGATAAATTTTTCTAATGTCACTTTTGAGATGGTTTGGAATTTGTTTCTGTGTTCGTTTCCATAACAGCATTATTTTCATGAAATTTTGTTGGCTTATCCAAGGACCTAGCCAGAAATTGTCAATCCTCTTATTTTCAAATATTAAAAGATCAGGACTCACTTGAACAGCTTGTTTGGAAAGTGCGCTAAATACAGTAACCTTGCTATTTGGGGGCATAGCTTTTAATAGCTGACCGGTTAATTGACCTGCCACCGCATCAAATGCTATACGGGTATTCGTTTGATGACAGGCATCATGTAGTTGTTGTTCAAATTCTGCTTCAGTACTATTCAGAACAATGTCAGCACCTTGGGCCTTAAGAAGATCCACTTGTGCATCCCTGCGAACAACATTTACGATTTGAATACCTTCATTTCTCCCCAGACGGTTCACCATTTTACCTAGTGAACTTGCAGCAGCAGTCAATAAAATAGCTTTATGTCCTCCTTTTTTCGAAATGTCTATAAATGCACTGGCCGTAAGTGGGTTTATAAAAGACATTGCTCCTTGCTCTAAACGCAATGATTTATTCAAAGACAATACACCTCCTTTAACACTTTTAACTACATACGCTGACCAAACACCTCCGCCTGTTCCCCAACCCGTACAGGCAACTTTTTTACCAAGGAAGTAGTTTGCCATAACTCCTGGGCCGGCAGCAACAACTTCTCCTGAACCTTCTCCACCTGGAACAATAGGAGTTGGATCTTTGAAGCCATAATAACCCGTCAAAGTTGCCAAATCCGAAGGATTTATTGGAGCGAAGGCAACTTTGACCAAAACTTCATTCCTTCCTGGTGTTGGTACCGGTCGTTGCTCAATACGTAAAGCATCAACGCCAGCATATGAATTCAAGACAGCGACTGTCATAGTATCCGGTATCTTTATTTTTTTCATATTAATGCTGTTTTGTAAGGTTCATGATAAGCAATCTTAAAAGGCAATTACCACCAACAGCCCTGGATAAAGCGAGTATTAATTCGCTTTATCTTATGTTAGCAACTGGTTTTTTTAATTCTTTAATTCCCCATGGAACATATCCCATGCACATCAGTGCAGATCCAATTGAGCTTATTAATTCAATGTCCGGATTGGCTAACAGTAACAGACCAATAATTATTAAAACACCTTGCCATTTTTGAATAACTCCTTCTTTCATCAACCCAATGGCTTGTAGGATTCCTCCAATAATTAATGCAAATAATAACCATACAATAAAAAGGAATCCTTCTTTAGAAACAATTACTTGCAAATAGGGAGTGAAATCTGAAAATTGATCCTCGGGAAGTGTGTCAAAAGCAGACATCGTCAAACATAAAGCACCTTTATCAACCGCCAAAATAAAGGCGCCGAACAAAGCAATTACCCCTCCCCAAAATCCATATTTTTTTCCTTTTCCCTGCAACAAATTCATGGTGCCAATAAAGCAGATCATCATTACGGGAACAGAAAAAGTTACGATAAGATGACCAATATGGTACATTGGATTATTATGAAACCTTCCAACGAGTTGCTCAACAGTATGAAGTGGTTCCATTGCAAGTAAGTTTGGGTGCGTAACAAATCCAATAAACAGCATCAACGGAAAAACTATGATTGAAAGCGCAAATCCTCTTTGTCTAATTGTTTCTATGCTCATAATTCTCTTTTTTACTTGTTACCAACGGTGAGTATATGAAGCGTTGACACCAAATCGGAGCAATGATATCATATACTTAGTTGTGCTTTTGTGCATTTTAATTCTTTTCTACCAGACTTTTTGAGTTGATATAACTGTATATTAATAGTGCTAGGATGATGATTCCGAATATGAGATACACAATGCTAAAATCGATCATTCCATTTATTGTTGCATAAATTCTAACACAATTTAATAATGCAACTACAATTATTGTTGGAATAAGAACCCATCTTCGTTCAATAGGTTTTCTGTCAGCTATTAATAATAATACTCCCCAAGATATTATCACAACAGACGCCAATCCCATAGGATAAACAAACTCAGCCAATCCAACTCTTTCAGGAATTAGAATTGAAATAGCAATCCCAAAATCAGCTATTGCAGCTATCCAATAACTTATCCGTAACCAAGTGATTTTTGATTTCATATGCATTATTGTGCTTTCATGCTTATTATTTTTCTGAACTAAGCCATAGGCCCAAAAACCAAGGCCTTGTCACCAATATCGGCGCGCTCACAACTTTTAGCAAAGCTGCTACCATCCAATTCAATATGAAACCGTATGCTATCTTCCTCTCTAGAAGAAACAACGGGCAACCAGCGATAGGGTAGATCCAGTTCGGTTACTTTCGGCTCCATTAAATTAAGAATAGCATACTGCCCTTTTTGGTGTTGAAATTTGTCCGGTTTTTCAAAACTCAATTCCAGCGTTTGGTCATCTATTTTTTTACGCTCCAAGAGTGCAACAATTCGCTTGTCAACATAGATTGCGTCATCACATGCTGACCATATTTTGTCTCGGTTCATTTGTAAAGCAGCCAAAAATCCGGCCATGATGGCACCTTCAAAACCCCCTCCGGGGAATGCCCATGCCGATGCAAAATACAAGTTGGGAATCAAGAAATTATTTCTGAATCGTTTAAGACCTGATTGTTCTTTGGATTGAGCAAAGCCGTAAACCGATCCCCCAGTATTTGAGGTAAATCGTTTAATGGTTTTCGAAGTGGCGACTTCGTAATATTCAATGCTTTCCCGTATTCCTGGAAATTGTTTTTCTAATCGGCCTAATAAAATTTGGGCTACTTCTTCCTTTTT
>CBDUKE010000148.1:0-5325 GCA_965367725.1 uncultured Maribacter sp.
GATTCCCACCTGCGTGGGAAAGACAATAAGGAATTAATGAATTATGGAATCCAGTTGTTCTTTCCGAAATTGGGCTTTCGTTTTTCCAGGAAAGCATTTCTACCTTCTTTTGCTTCTTCGGTCATATAGGCCAATCTAGTCGCTTCACCAGCAAATACCTGTTGACCCACCATGCCATCATCGGTTAGGTTCATGGCAAACTTCAACATTTTTATGGAAGTTGGTGATTTTTCCAAAATCTCCTGCGCCCATTCATACGCTGTTTCTTCCAACTCTTCATGCGGAATCACGGCATTCACCATTCCCATTTCATAAGCGGCCTGGGCCGTATAGCTGCGTCCTAGAAAGAAGATTTCACGTGCTTTTTTCTGTCCCACCATTTTTGCCAAATAAGCGGAGCCATATCCCCCATCAAAACTGGTAACATCGGCATCTGTTTGTTTAAATAAAGCATGCTCCTTGCTTGCTAAGGTCAAATCACAAACCACATGTAAGCTATGTCCGCCACCGACAGCCCAACCAGGTACAACGGCAATGACCACTTTGGGCATAAAACGAATCAAGCGTTGTACTTCTAAAATATTCAATCGATGCATACCATCCTCACCCACATACCCTTTATGTCCCCTAGCTTTTTGGTCGCCACCACTGCAAAAGGAATATACTCCGTCTTTGGTAGAGGGACCTTCAGCGGAAAGCAACACCACACCAATTGAAGTATCTTCCTGGGCATCATAAAAAGCCTTGTAGAGTTCGCTTGTGGTCTTTGGTCGAAAGGCATTACGCACATTGGGCCTGTTAAAGGCAATGCGGGCGACCCCGTTGCACTTTTTATAAGTGATATCCTCAAATTCCAAAGCATTTTCCCAGTTGATTTTAGACATGGTCTTAAATTTTGTTTTGTACTTGTTTATCCTATTGCAAAGTAACACAATTTAGGCAAAGAAAAACCTAAATGAAGCCTGTTGATTGAGCTTTTAGGCTATAACTCCCAACAATTACTAATTCGTTGTAGTTTTGTTTTAATCGCAGTAAAAGGGAAATTCACTAACACTTGAATCTCTAATGGATTTAGGCTAACTTCGTTACTAATATTGAACTTTTTTCAACATCGGTGGATATAAAAACGGATTCATATCTTGAACGTTGTGTATTTTAAACAAATTGAATAGATGGCAATAAAAACAGAAAAATTAGACAATTATTTAGATAATCATTACATACACCGAAGTAATTGGTTAAGAGCTGCTGTTCTTGGAGCTAATGATGGAATTTTATCAACTGCCAGTATTGCGATTGGGGTTGCTGCTGCGAGTAATTTTCGAGAACCTGTTATTTTGGCAACATTAGCTGGACTTGTGGCTGGTGCATTGTCAATGGCAGCTGGAGAATATGTTTCTGTAAGTTCGCAAACAGATGTTGAAAAAGCTGACATCGAACGTGAAAAGCAAGAATTAAATGAAATGCCCAAAATCGAATTACAAAGACTAGCGGAAATATATGTAAAAAGAGGACTTAAAAAAGAAACTGCCTTTACTGTAGCCAAAGAATTAACGGAACATGATGCGCTAGGAGCACATATTAGAGACGAATTAGGAATTAATGAAATTAGCCAAGCCAAACCTATGCAAGCTGCATTTGCCTCTGGTGCAGCGTTCACAGTAGGTGGAATACTTCCTTTTTTAGTAACGCTCTTTCTTCCTTTAAAAAGTATGGAATATTCTCTTTACGGTTTTGCACTATTTTTTTTAATTATTTTAGGAGCACTAGCAGCTAAAGCAGGTGGTTCAAGTATTGGAAAAGCCATTATCCGAATTACATTCTGGGGAACTGTCGCAATGGGCCTGACTGCTATAGTTGGATATATGTTTAATGTGAATGTTGGATAATTATTATGAATAAACAAAAAGGCAAAAATATTCTACCTCCAAAAGATTTTGCAAAAAGAGTAATAAAATATTCTATTTTTTCAATTTGCCTTTTGGTTTTCTCGATTGGAATTGGGGTTTTAGGTTATCATTATATTGGTGAATTAAAATGGATTGACAGTATTTATAACGCTTCAATGATTTTAACCGGAATGGGACCAGTAAATGAAATGAAAACTAATTCTGCCAAACTATTCGCTTCAATTTATGCCATATTTAGCGGAGTTATTTTTTTGAGTACTGTGGCAATATTTTTCGCCCCTTTTGCCCATAGGTTAATGCATATGTTGAAAATTGAGGAATAATGAACTGCACACAACAACTTGTATAATTCAACAAGCGGAATCATTAACTCTATAATTTTTGCTGCATATAAACTTCAGATAACCTGAAACCCAATTGACAAATCAAACCTGCCAAATCGTACACGAACACGATAACGAAACTTTATTATTTCTTATTCTTAGCTTCAATCCACTTCGCCATATACTTGCTGCTATTCAGGGTTTGGTGCCTTAATAGAGTTCCAATGAAATTTTTATCGCGATGGGCTGTTAATCCGTTTTGTAGGTTTTGAATTTTATCAGAAAGTCTTTTATCCAAGGTTGTCTTATCATAAAAGGTATTGATTATGGCAACTCCGTTTTCTTGCGATTGCCTCCAATCAGACGCGTGGTTATATAAGGCAACAGCGGCATTGGCAAAACTTTCAGCAGCATCTGTAATCCACCCATTCCAAGGTAATTCGCCATGTATTCCTTCAGCACCTATCGAAGTCGTGATACTTGGAGTGCCATATTGCATGGCATCAATCAATTTTCCCTTTATCCCTGCACCAAAACGCAAGGGTGCCAAGTTAATTCGGCTCTGCCCCATTACTTCCGCAACATTTTCAGCCCAGCCCTCAACATAAAAACCATCTTTTGGATTATGCATCTGTCGAATATGTGCTGGGAGATAACCTCCATAAATATGTAAATCTACTTTTGGCAATGAACTTCGTATCAAAGGCCATATCTCATTTTTCAACCATACAATGGCATCAATATTAGGGGAATGTTTGCCGTTACCGATACAGATAAAATCCTTTCGTGTATTGAGTTTTGGCCAAGTAGCTATTTTGGTGTTATCAATTTTATCCAATTGAAAAGGTAGCTGCAACAGCAGGCCTTCATCCATTTTAACCTCCTTCAATAACAGCTCCATTTCATAGGTTGAGATGATCAGGGAAAGGTCGCAACGGTAGATAGAGGCAATCTCGCGTTTAGTAATATCGCTTTGCAACCATTTGGTGGGAGTACATTCAATTTTGGATTTAAATAGTTGTTCCCGTACGTGGCGAAGGGAATGCAAGTCCTCGGTATCGAGGATTCTGAGAGCTTTTGGGGTAAATTCAGCAACCCGCCATCCAAACTGTTCTTCGGTCAAAAAGCGGTCGAACAACACTATTTCCGGATTCAACTTTTTTATGAAAACATCAAAACTGGAATCATTCAATACAATACTTTCAGTTTGAATATGGAAGGCGCTTAAATCTATCGAATATTCACTCTTTGTTGCAGTGCTGGCAAAAGTAATGCTGTAATTTTTTGATTGGAAAAATTCAATCAATTGCATCATGCGATTACCAGCAGCGGTGGTAGTGGGTTCGGGCCAAGTGTAGCCGATGATAAGAATCTGTTTTTCTGCCATGAACGCTGTAATTGCCCAGTGATTAAAGCAACTGCCATCTTATAACTGCAACTGCCAACATTAAAACTACATCATTTCAGCGAACATTCTGGAAATCGCAGAACGTAACTTACGCTCATAATCTTCCTCCAACCATTCCTTGTAATTCTTGGTATTGTTCATGATACAGTACGAATATAAACGAACCCTATAGGAAATCTCCTCTTTCAATGATTTAGCTAAAATACGCGCATCGAACACATCCTCAGAATTCTCAACACAAATAGTCGCATGCTGTTCAATACTCTTTTCCAAAACGGTTTTGGATTTAAGGCCTTGGGCGAAAATCTTCTTGTATTCGGCCTTTACATCATATTCTATATTCGCTGATTTAGTGAATTTAGCCTTTAGTTCTGCAGGCATTTCATAAACAAACTCGCGCTCAATATCTTCATCGTTCTTTATGTTCTCCAAATAGAAATCTGGAAAATGGAAAATCTCTTGCCAATCAATCGGCGCATCCCACATACCAAAACGGGCAACATTGTTCCCTAGGTCAACCACGGTGAATTCTTCCTTATTGGGCAACACCCTAGAACCACGACCTATCATCTGAAAATAAAGGGTCAATGAACGGGTTGCCCTATTCAACATAATGGTCTCAACCGTAGGTTCATCAAAACCAGTTGTCAAAATACTAACCGAAGTAAGAATTGCATCTGGGGTTTCTGAAAACCATTTCAAAATGTCCCTTCTTTCAGAAGCACTATTTTTATTGTCTAAATGACGTATGTTATAACCTGCCTTTTTAAAGGTCTCATAAACATATATGGAAGTATTTATACCATTGTTGAAAATGAGGGTCTTTTTCCCTTTGGAAATTTCGTTATAGGCATTCACTAATTTGCCCAGCATACTCTGATTGCCGTAAAGTTCATCTGAAGATTTAACCGTATAATCCCCACTTATACCCAATTTTAAGCTTTGTAAGCTCACATCGTAATTGAACATATTGGCCTTGGACAGGAATTTCTTGCCAATGAGCGAAGCGATTGATTCACCCACGATCAACTTCTGATAATTGTCTTTCATCGGAAGTTTAATGTTGGAACTTAAAGGAGTGGCCGTAACGCCAAGAATTACAGCATTCTCAAAATACTTAAAAAGTTTACGGAATGAATTATAATGGGCCTCATCTATTATTACGAGACCAATATTGTTTATTTCAATCTTTTCTTCTTGCAGCCTATTGTTAAGGGTCTCTACCATGGCCACAAAACACATATACTCATCTTGGTCCTTGAGTTCCTTGACCTCGCTATTGATGATCTTGTTCTTAACGCCAAAACCGTCGAGCATGTTTGAAGTTTGCTGACTCAGTTCGATCCTATGTGTAAGTACAACAACTTTCTTATTGGACTGCGAAATATATCTTTTTGCAATTTCAGAAAAAACGACTGTCTTCCCCCCACCAGTAGGCAATTGATATAGGAGATTAACATTATCCGGGGATTCCTCAAGATAATTGAATATCTTATTAAGGTCCTCCAATTGATAATCGTAAAGCGTCTTTTCTGTGGTATTATTTTGTATTTCCAAACAGGTAAATTTGTGCTGTTCTACAATTCCTTTCTTTTTTGCGCTTCGTTAGGGCACAATTTTGCAAAATTAACAGAAATAAAACCCTGTACGAAATTTAAACGGAGAAATACTTAAAAAATATAAA
>CBDUKE010000149.1:0-5246 GCA_965367725.1 uncultured Maribacter sp.
TAACTCTTAACTCATTTTTCTACAACCTTACCCCTATTCCAAATTCAACCGCCTCTGCTTTTGCGCCATGTGATTTCAATGTTATGGCAGCAAAGACCTTATTACCAAAATATCTTTTCATGCCCACCCTATTATACATCTGTCCTTCAAAATCAAATGGATAATATACGTAGTAACCCAATTGCGTAATAACTGACATTTTATTGATAAACAATTCATGCCCCAGAAATACCCCAACACGTTTATAATCATCATCAGCTGCAACGCCATTCTCGGGAAATGATATGGACTGAAATCGAATTAATTCCTTTAAAAAGTTAGAAAAATAAATATCGGTTCCTAAATGAATGGCACTCTTTCTTCCCAAGCGTTTATCGGCATATGCCGAGACAATATAAAAAGGATATTGTCCAGAATCAATGACATCACTTTCATTCAATCCAAATCTAAAGGCAAAATTATATTTAATAGGTTCAATGATCTTTTCTTTTTCTGGGTTGACCAAATACCCGATTTCCCGTCCGCCATCCAAATCATAAATCAATCCTGCGTTCAGGGCAAAAGTATTTGTTGAAGTATTGGGGGCCTTAAAATTGGCATTTGAATAATGAACTAAGGAGATGCCGGCCTTAAAACCAAGGCCTTTGAATATATTCTCTTTATGATAATTCAACATGAGATAGGTAGAACTCATAAAATAGGAACCATAGGCGTTATTCCTGAAATTTTCATATTTATCATACGGATTTGTATTGTATGCAATGCCTTGGCCAATTCGAAATTGCATGAACCTTTTGAAGAAATAGAAATTGTAGTGTGCAAACAATCCAAAATTCTTGCCCAAAGTGGCATTGTTCATATTTTGATAGACAAAAGAATATCCTACGTCAGGATAATTAAACTCTTCTTGCCATTCTTCTTCTCCGTAAGTTTTACGATTATAACTTAAAATCAACCCTGCAGGATGGTCAGAAATAAGATGTGAAATATCAGTATTATGAAGCAAAATTGAACCGTAATATTGATTAACGTCAATTGTATATTTTCTTAATTTCCCATCATCATTTTGAGAAAAACCAATTGCAAATACCAAAATAAATATGGGAAGTAATCTTAGGTTCATGAGGTACAATAGTACGTTGGAAGTGCTTAAAGCAAAGCACGAAGTTAATACATTTCTTTTTACGCATGGATTGAATAACTGCCCATCAAGCAGTTTTTAGCAGTACTAAAAGTATTAAAACACCTCTTTTGCTATCGCTTGAATATTGTCTGATTTACCCATAGAGTAATAATGCAATACTGGTACTCCCGAGGCCTTTAATTCCTTGGACTGTTGAATCGCCCATTCAATGCCCACTTGTCGAACTGCTTTATTGTCCTTGCAATCGTCAACAGCATCAATTAAATCTTGGGGTAAATCTATGCGAAATACTTGCGGTAATAATTGCAAATGTCTTTTCACGGCAATTGGCTTTATCCCAGGAATAATAGGTACATTGATTCCTATTTCCCGCGCTGCTTCGACAAATTCAAAAAACTTCTTATTATCAAAGAACATTTGTGTCACCACATAATCTGCTCCGGCATCAACCTTTTGTTTCAATCGCCTTAAATCTGATTGTAATGATGGCGCTTCTAAATGCTTTTCTGGATAGCCGGCAACACCAATACAAAAATCAGCACAGTCGTCGGTTTCTATAACTTCATGCAGGTACTTACCACAATTTAAGTTTTGAATCTGATTTACCAGGTTTACGGCATAGGGATGTCCGCCTTTTGTTGGTTCAAAATATTTTTGCTCTTGCCTAGCATCACCTCTCAGCGCCATTACATTATCAATACCTAAATAATGACAATCGACTAGTAGGTATTCTGTTTCTTCTTTTGTAAATCCACCACAAAGCACATGTGGCACCGTATCAACTTGATATTTATGCTTTATCGAAGCACAAATACCCACGGTACCTGGTCTCATACGTGTCAATTTTTTATCCAAAAGGCCTTCACGATCTATATAAACATATTCTTCGCGTGAAGTAGTCACATCAATAAAAGGAGGTTTGAATTCCATTAATGGGTCAATGTTATTATACAGTTCCTGTATGTTTCTACCTTTTACCGGTGGAATCAATTCAAAAGAGAACAAAGTCTCGCCCTTGGCATTTATTATATGATCTGTAACCTTCATTTTACTATTTCAAATTATTTAATCCTCAGCAATATTTGGAGCCAACCATTTCAAGGCATTCTTCAAAGGAATTTCCTTTCGTTTTGCATAATCCTGTACTTGATCTTCCTTTATTTTACCTAACCCAAAATAACGCGCTTCTGGATTTGCAAAATAATACCCACTAACACTTGCGGCAGGCCACATGGCCAAGCTTTCCGTAAGTTCAACACCAATTTTTTCCTTTACTTCCAAAACCTCCCAAATTGTCAATTTTTCCAGATGGTCTGGACAAGCAGGATAACCGGGTGCTGGTCGAATTCCTTTGTATGATTCCTTTATCAAATCTTCATTGGTCAAATGCTCATTCGCGGCATAGCCCCAATGTTCGGTACGCACCTCTTTGTGCAAATATTCCGCAAAAGCCTCTGCCAAACGATCTGCTAATGCCTTAATCATTATTGCGTTGTAATCATCATGCTTTTCCTCGTATGCTGTCGCCAATGCTGCCGTTCCAAATCCCGTACTTACACAAAAACAGCCTATATAATCTTGGATTCCCGATTCTTTTGGAGCAATGAAATCAGATAAAGCAATATCAGGTGCCCCTTCCCGTTTTTTCAACTGCTGTCTTAATGTACGGAAAATGTATTTCTTGGTACTTCCTTTGTTCACGACTGCGCTGGAACTGACAGGAAGGACTTCTACTTCAATATCATCCTCATTTATCATATTGGCGGGAAAGAGTCCAAAGATTCCTTTTGCCTTTAGCAACTTTTTATCAATTACTTCTTGAAGTAATGCCTGTGCATCTGAAAACAATTCAGTGGCTTGTTCTCCAACAACCTTATCGGTAAGAATACCAGGATATTTTCCATGCAGTTCCCAGCTTCTAAAAAAGGGGGTCCAATCTATATATGGCACCAATTTTTTAAGATCCAAATTATCAATTACCTGGATTCCCAATTCTTTTGGTTTTACAATTTCCGTGGCCGTCCAATCAATTTGAAACTTATTATTTCGGGCATCTTGGATCGTCTTGTATTCCTTATGCTTTGAACGCTTTAAAAATTTATCACGAAACACTTCATAGTCAAGTTTAATGGACTTTTTATATCCATCAGCACTTTCTTTTTTAAGCAGATCACCAACCACTGTTACCGCTCTAGAAGCATCGTTTACGTGTACTACCGTATTTTTATATTGAGGGTCAATTTTTACCGCAGTATGCGCTTTACTGGTAGTGGCACCTCCAATAAGCAATGGAACGTTGAATTTTTGTCGTTCCATTTCTTTGGCAAGGAATACCATTTCGTCCAATGAGGGTGTTATCAACCCACTTAGACCAATGATATCTACATTTTCTTCTTTAGCAGCATTAATGATTTTCTCGGGCGGAACCATAACACCTAAATCGACAATTTCATAATTATTGCATGCCAAGACCACACTCACAATGTTCTTTCCAATATCATGCACATCTCCTTTAACAGTCGCCATGAGGATTTTTCCAGCAGTCCTCGAGTCTCCAACCTGTGGATTTAACAACTTCTCTTCTTCAATGAACGGTAGCAAATGGGCAACCGCCTTTTTCATTACTCGGGCAGATTTTACTACCTGCGGCAAGAACATTTTTCCACTGCCGAACAGGTCGCCGACCACATTCATACCTGTCATCAAATGACCTTCAATGACCTCAATCGGTTTATTGGCATTTATTCTTGCTTCTTCAACATCTTCAACAATATATTGATCAATACCCTTTACCAGCGCTCTGGTTATTCGATTTTGCAAGGGCTCTTTGCGCCATGACAAATCCACCTTGCTCTCTTTGGCTTTCCCGACTACTGATTCTGCAAAATCCAATAATCTTTCCGTGGCATCTTCTCTGCGATTAAGTATTACATCTTCAACGCGTTCCAATAAATCCTTGGGAATATCATCATAAACCTCCAACATTGTCGGATTTACGATTCCCATATTCATTCCAGCTTGTATGGCGTGATATAAGAAAACCGAATGCATGGCTTCACGAACCGGATTGTTTCCTCTAAAACTAAAAGAGACATTACTAATACCACCACTAACACTACAATATGGTAAATTCTTCTTAACCCATTTGGTGGCCTCGATAAAGTCCAACGCATTTCTTTTATGCTCATCCATTCCGGTGGCCACAGGGAAAACATTTAAATCGAAAATGATATCTTCAGGGGGGAACCCTACTTCATCGACCAATATATCATACGAACGTTGGGCGATCTCCAAACGACGTTCATAGTTGTCGGCTTGGCCTACCTCATCAAAAGCCATTACAATTACAGCAGCCCCATAACGCCTAATCAATTTAGCCTGATCAATAAATTGTTCCTTACCCTCTTTCAGGCTAATGGAATTAACAACACATTTCCCCTGAACAACTTGTAAACCGGCTTCAATTATTTCCCATTTAGAACTATCGATCATTATGGGTACCCGAGCGATATCGGGTTCTGCCATGATAAGATTCAAGAACTTTACCATAGCTTCTTTGCCATCGATAAGTCCGTCATCCATATTAATATCAATTATTTGCGCTCCACCTTCAACTTGATGACGTGCAATATCCAAAGCCTCTTCAAAGTTTTCTTCTTTTATAAGGCGAAGGAATTTCTTTGATCCCGCTACATTGGTTCGTTCCCCTATATTTATGAAATTACTTTCTGGGGTTACTACCAATGGTTCGAGACCGCTTAGTTTTAAGTATCGTTGTTCGTAGTTCGTTATTAGTTGTTCGTTGCCAGTCATAATCGTTTGTGATAATTGATAAATCCGTTCAACAACTTTTTAACTCTTTCTATTTCCTTAAGGATATTATTTAATTCAGTGCTAACATAATCCAAATCGTCTGCCAAAATTAATTGGGTTTCCAGCTCATAAAGAGACCCTCGTGAAATATGTAGAAAATGTATTGTTTCTTTAGCTGTATGCCTACCACAACCTTCCGCAATATTCGAGGAAACCGAAATAACACATCGTCTAATTTGAGATGTCAGAGCATATTGCTCTTCTTTAGGAAAAGTCTTGGTCAAAACAT
>CBDUKE010000150.1:0-5126 GCA_965367725.1 uncultured Maribacter sp.
AAAATATTTATTCGTTGGTATTTTCTTTGGAATAATTTTAGTAAAATCGGAAGCTGTTTCTTGGTACCGCATTTTTGAAATGTTCAAATTCCAATCTTTTCATATGTACGGCATTATTGGTTCATCCGTACTTCTCGGAGTGATTTCTGTGGGATTGATAAAGCGAATGGGAATAAAAGGTATCGAAGGCGAAAAAATAAGAATTATACCCAAAGATAAAGGTTTTATACGCTATCTATTGGGCGGTACTATTTTTGGCTTGGGATGGGCCCTGGCCGGTGCTTGCCCAGGACCCATGTATATTCTCGTAGGTACAGGTGTTTTTAGTATGTTGATTGTCATTGCGGCAGCTATCCTTGGCACCTTTGTTTACGGCGTCATCAAGGATAAATTACCACATTAACTTTGTTAACCCATTATTATTTTTACGGAGTGTTCCTTTCCTTTTTCCAGAATAGGAATGGTATTCGTATTTAATTCTTGACCGTTAACAACTACTCTTTTTACGCCTTTACTTACATGATCGGGGTTTTGAACCTCGATATTATAAAAGGCACCCCTAAATTCCCTCTTCATTTTAAAACCATCCCATTTTCTAGGTATACAAGGGTCTATTACTAATCCATCGTAATCTGTCTTTACCCCTAAAATGTATTGGGTAATCGCAAAGAAATTCCAGGAAGCTGTTCCTGATAGCCATGAGTTTTTGGCCTCCCCTGGTTTAAAAGCTTCTTTACCGGCTATCATTTGACAATATACATAGGGTTCAACCTTATGTAATTCGGAAATGTCCTCTAAAAAGCTGGGTGCTATTTTAGTATAGTACTCATATGCCTGATCACCTCTACCCAAAACGGTCTCCCCTATCATAATCCACGGATTATTATGACAAAATATTCCGCCATTTTCTTTATAACCGGCAGGATAGGTAGAAATTTCGCCATACTCTATATAGTATTTGGTAAATGCCGGACTATTCAGAACAATGCCATAATCACAGTCTAAATGTTTTTTTACGGCATTCAATGATTTCTCTACCATTCCCTCTTTCATCCCAATTTCAGCCATAGTGCACCAGCCCTGGGACTCTATGAAAATCTTTCCCTCCTCGTTTTCGTCAGAACCAATTTTATTTCCAAAATAGTCATAGGCACGTAAATACCAATCGCCATCCCAACCATGGGTTTTTACAGCTTCAATCATTTCATTTACATGTTTCTCAGCTTCTTGAGCTTCCCTATCCTTTCCTATTTGCTTGCACAGCTTCACATATTCCTTTCCATAAACCACAAAAAGGCCGGCAATCATAAGCGATTCTGCCGTCTTACCCTTTTTATTTCCGGTTGTCTGAAAAGATTCATTGGGATCATCTGAGAAACAATTCAGATTAAGACAATCATTCCAATCTGCTCTACCAATCAATGGTAGACCATGCGGACCTAGATTATTTACAACGTGATAAAAAGAGGCTTTTAAATGTTCAAAATGGGGTTTAGCCCGGGAAGCATCATTGTCAAAGGGTACCATTTCATCCAATAAGGAGAAATCACCTGTTTCTTTGATATATTCGGTGGTCGAAAGAATCAACCATAAAGGATCATCATTAAAATCACCTCCTACCGCAGAATTACCCTTTTTTGTAAGTGGCTGGTATTGATGATAGCAAGAACCATCCTCAAATTGGGTAGAGGCTATATCGAATATTCGCTCTCTTGCCCTTTCAGGAATTTGATGCACAAATCCGATTAAATCTTGATTAGAGTCCCGAAAGCCCATACCGCGGCCAATGCCCGATTCAAAAAATGATGCCGAACGTGACATATTGAAGGTAACCATACATTGGTATTGATTCCAGATATTCACCATACGGTCCAATCTATCATCACCAGAATCAATATTGATCTTACCCAATAATTTATCCCAATATTCCCTCAGCGCACTGTACGCAGCATCGACTTTTTCAACAGTATCAAATTTAGAAATCATGGCCTTTGCAGGCTTCTTGTTTATGATTCCTTTGCTTTCCCATTTATCATCCTTCGCTACCTCAACATATCCCAGCATAAAAATCAAATCGCGCTGTTCTCCAGGTTTCAATTCAATTTCAACATAATGGGAAGCTATGGGAGACCAACCGTGCGCTATGGTGTTTTTAGGGACACCCGCATTAACCACATCTGGATTATCAAAGTCATTATAAAGGCCCAAGAAAGATTCCCTATCTGTATCATAACCATCTATAGGAGCATTTACAGTATAGAAAGCATAATGGTTTCTTCTTTCCTTAAATTCCGTTTTATGGTAAATGGTCGAATCCTCGATTTCAACCTCCCCAGTGGAAAAGTTTCTTTGGAAGTTCGTCATATCGTCCTCAGCATTCCACAAGCACCATTCAATGAAGGAGAAGAGTTTTAGTTTTTTGGTTACTGAAGATGTGTTTTTGAGTGACACTTTTTGTATTTCTCCCCAAAAGCCCAATGGAATGAATTGTAAAATTTGAGCCTCAACCCCATTCTTTGAACTATTGAATTTGGTATAACTCATGCCATGTCGGCACTCATAGGAATCCAATTCGGTTTTTACAGGTTTCCAGCCAGGTGACCAGGTCGTATCCCCATCTTTGATATAAAAATATTTTCCGCCATTATCTACAGGTACATTGTTATATCTATATCGCGTTAATCTCCTAAACTTCGCATCTTTATAAAAGGTATATCCTCCGCCAGTATTGGACGTTAAAGAAAAGAAATCCTCATTTCCCAAATAATTGATCCAGGGGTATGGGGTTTTAGGGTTGGTGATCACATACTCTCTATTAGCATCATCAAAATGACCGTATTTCATGTTGTAAATATTTAATCTTTTGTGTTTTTATTCTTGAAGCCTTCTATTTTTCAATTCTAAAGTAATCTCATCAAGTTTCTTTTGCGTAAGTGGATATAAGAACATTAAACCAGCTGCAACAACTGTAATGACTGCAGGTATCCAACTCATCAACATTATAATTCCTGGTATGGCCCCTTCGATAGAAGCTGCATCCTGCCCATTATAAGCGAAAGCACCCAATACCATACCGATTATTGCTCCAGCGATTCCGCCACCGAATTTCGTGGCAAAAGACCCTGCGGAATAAATGAGGCCAGTTGCCCTACGGCCGTTTTTAAATTCAGAGTAATCTGCTGCATCGCCAAGCATGGCAAAAAACAAGGTTGGGAAAATAGCAGCCGCGAATTCTGAAACGATACCTATCGTAAAAATGGCCCCAATATCTTCAGGTCCACAGAAAAAGAGCAACGCATTGACGCCACCTGAAAAAATTAAGGCATATATAAATAAGTTGCGTTTACCAAATCTCTTTCCTAAAGGGGAAGTGGCCATTGCACCAATCACGGATGCAACCATTAAACCAATCAAAAATGTAGCTGCCAATAATTGATTGTTCAGATAATGGGTAAAGTAGATGATAACAATACCCTGCTTAATTGAATTGTAAACATTGAACAAAAGCCCAATAACCAATAAAACCAACCATGGCTTATTTGATATTAAATCCTTAAAGTCTTTTTTAAGATTGTTCTTCTGTTCTTTGGGGGGTTGTATTCTTTCTTTAGTGGTATAGAAGGTCAAGAACATTAGTATCGCAAGAAAAACGGACATTAAGTACATTGAATTACTATACCCCTTTTTTTGGTCAATAATAGTAATCTTGTCTTGTGTAAGAGCTTCTTCACCATTAACAATAAAGGCATATTTCTTATTTGCCTCCATTGAAAAGCTTTTTCCATGCGTTGGAGCATTTTCTTCTGGTTTTAAATTCACGTCGTCCCATGTGAACATGGCAATCCCATCATCTGTTTTAATATTCACATTCTCAACATCTGAAGGGGTAGAAACCACTACTTTATATGTATCGCCATCCAGTTTATCAACTTCAATATTTGGGTTAACATTACCATAATAAGCTACCAAAAAAAGTAAAGCGCCCTGAACCAACATACCACCGCCGAAAGCACCCACCATTCTGTATGAGCCCAAACTCGTTCGCTCTTTATCATCGCCAGTCATTACAGCCATAAGTGCGCCGTAAGGCACATTATTCGCTGTATAAATCAAAGTGAAGAAAATATAGGTGATATAGGCGTACACGATTTTACCAGAGGTACCCAAATCTGGGCTGGTAAACAACAATGATAGAATCGCTGCCAAAGGAATGGCCGTCCATAAAATCCAAGGCCGGAATTTACCGTATTTTGATTTTGTTCTATCCCCGATGATCCCCATCAAAACATCACTAATACCATCGCTAAAACGAGCGACCAGCATTAATATACCAACAGTGACCGGGCTCAATCCAAAAACATCGGTATAGAAAATAAATAAAAAGGTAGCTACACCTCTCCAAGCAATATTCGCAGCGCCATCCCCTAAGGCATACCCAATTTTCTCTTTAATTGATATTCGCTCAAATGAAGACATGGTTCTTTGGATTGATTAACTGTTAAAATTAATCAAAAAATAGCTTCGAGGTTAACTGTAATTAGTCTATTACTTAGCTAAAAACAAAGCATTTTGAAGGTTGATTTGACCTATATAAACTGGGAATCAATCACGTGGAAAAATACAAGCCATACCTACAATTGGTATAACCTAAAATTTAATAAAGAGAGTTGATGGAAAAACGACCTATACTATTTCGGCACTTAACCCTGCCTGAAGTAATTTACTGCATCGCGGTTCTAAATCTTTGTAATCCCCTGTCTTGACGGTACATTTACCGTTATAATGTACAATCAAAGAACATTGCTCTGCCTGTTCATGCGTATGATCACAAACATCAACCAGGGTGTCGATAACATGATCAAATGTATTTACCTCATCATTGAAAAGAACAATTTCGTTTTGTTTTACTGTTTCTTCCTTAAGCAGTAATTCTTCTGAAATTTTTTCCTTAGTACCCATATCAAATTTTTTTTGTCACTGAAAAAACCTTAACTAAAATACATATTTTACGGCTACCCAATTATTTTTTTCAAGCTTTTTTTCAAGAACCAGTCCATTTTCAGTACACCTTTCAGTGATTTGGGGAATATCTTCCTTGTAAAAACCACTTAAGAACAATTGCCCAT
>CBDUKE010000151.1:0-5118 GCA_965367725.1 uncultured Maribacter sp.
ATTCTACCACTATAACTAAGAAAGTAGTTTTGGTTATTATCATTAAATTGTACCGATTGGTTTCTGTGTAAAAGATTTATATAGGATACATTTTCCCTAACCGTTGAGAATGTTGGGTTTATAAGAAACCTATTGTATTTCAACAAGTTCTGCGAAGGAACATCATAGGGTACAAAAGGGGTATCTTCTTGCGCATTGACACCGGTCAATGACGCTATAAATACTAGTATTAATATAATTCTTTTTTTAAACATTGTATTAGCTTATCTAATTACAGTAATTGTGCCTTGTTTCAAAACCTCCTTGGCATTCCTAATCTTATAATAAAAGACCATATTTTGCCTTGGAAAGGCCATTGATGATGAAGGCCATGAATTGTTATAATCAAGTTCATTTAGGATTTCCTCTCCTTTTTCGTTGTATATGATCACATTTACATCGGGTTTATTCGAATACGAATTAGGTAGCACCCATTGATCATTAATTCCATCGCCATTCACACTGATGACATTAGGAACTTTAAAAGTGTCTAAATAGGTTACATTTATTTGTTTGGTAATTTCACAGTTGTCAATATTTGCAACTAGGGTATACGAACCTTCAGTTGTAAAACTCACCGAACTTGATGCGCTCATTTCAACATTGTTGGAATCATACCAGCGATATGCAGTACCACCATTTGCGGTTACTGTTCTTGAAGTACCTTCGGGGAAAACAACATCACCAGCTGGGTCTAAGGTTATCAACGATGCATCCAATGGAGCTATTGTTATTTCGTTGGATACTAACGAGCATCCGTTTCTATCTAAAACCAATCGGTATGTTCCTGCTTCATTCACATCAAATGCATCATTGGTGGTGTTAACAGAAACACCGTCTCTTTGCCATTCATAGGCTTCGCCTGATAACGCCGTGGTTGTACTCAAGGTAACGATATCAGAAGCACTGCAATAGACTGTACTAGTACTTGAAATTGTCAATGTCTCTGAAGTGAGCAGTTGAACAGGAAGCGTATTGGAAGATGTATTATAAGTACTTATACTTCCATCAACCAAGTAATCATCATTTTCAGAAATATCAGTTAAGCTAATTGAATTGCCCGTAGCGCCAGCTACGTCAGCACCATTTCTTTTCCATTGATAAGTGAAGTCTGAAGCGATATCTGCCGTAACATCTATTTTGCTTAGATCTGACATTATAGCATTAATGGTTTGAACTTGCAAAACGATATCGGTTGATGCGCATGCGGTATAGGAAGATGCATAATCGGCAATAATTTCGAATGATGTAGGTACCACTACTGTTGTTGTTTCAGAATTTTTAATGGTGCCCGGACAAGTCCCCCCTCCTTGGGTAACCTCTGCATAATAAGCGCCATCCTGGGATACACTAATAGCACTGCTTGTTTCCCCAGAAAGTTCAGATCCATTTCTAAACCATTTGTAGGTTGGTGAAATAGCAGAAGTACTTACACTGATTGTTTTAGTTTGGGATGGTAATAAAACTAGATTCGGAGCATTGTCTAAAGTAACGGTGAAACTATCTGCGTTTGACATTGCTATGGCAGCAGACATTTCGTTACAAATGCTACTCGATGATATTTCAATCTGATAGTCACCTTCAAATCCTGGAGTATTTGCATCTACAGTATAGGATGATAAGGTTGCAGATGGGATTTCAACGCCATCCTTAAACCATCTATAATTCCATGAGGGATCCGTTCTATCAATACTCAATGTTTCGGTCTCTCCCGCGCATAATACGGTTTTAGTTGGCGGATTGATGAAAATTCCTTCACCCCCACCCCCAATGGTTACATCTACTATATTTGAATCTGTATTTGCAGAACCCGAACAAGTAGGGCCGTAATCTATTAAGGCAAAGTACATACCTGAAGCAGTTACATTTAAGGTATTACTTGTTTCGCCACTGATTGGGGAACCACTCATGTACCAGATATATTGATAGGTTTCCGGATTGGATACATTATCGACCTGAAGGGTAATAGGCCCTGTTGCACATATAGACCCGGGCGGTACGCCGCTGCCATCGTCGCTAATATTGATGTTAGAGGTTACATCCATGTAATACATGTTGTAAGCTGCGGACGCCTCACTTGTATTTGCAGGGTCCGTTGACCGGACTCTCATTTTATACCCTTGACCTCTTGTGTCTGTAGGTATGCCAAATTCTGTATCAAATTCTTTGGAACTATTAGCGTTTTGATCAGTTATCCTGACCAATTCAACCGCATTAGTAAAATCTCCGGAAGCATCTGATAACTCTAAAATAAATTCATTGGCACTATTGGTAGTACCTGCCCATGATATCTTGGCATAGTATTCGTTGAATCCGCCTACGCCAGCACATATTGCTGTCCAAGGAGAATTACCAGCTAAATTAGGATTGTCTGCGGGTTCTGGTGCATTTACCAGGATTTGAGCAGAAAGAGGAGCAAGAGCCAACAGCGAAAAAGCCACTAGGAACATCTGGATGTGGAACTTTGATGTAAGTTTCATAAGTAGTTAAAGTTTTTGTTCAACGTGTTTTGCTGTTTGATTTGGGGTTGAATTCGTTTTGATTTTGGTCGTTAAACGATCTTAATCAGGTCTATACCAATCGCTCAAAACTATTCAAGAACAAATATGTTATTTAATTACTCGGCTAGAAACTTATTGTTGTGGCGTATCACAAATATGTTGTGAAACGGTGTTATTTGTATGCTAGGGTATTTGATACCCCGCAATAGCTGCATTTTTCCTACCTTTGCACTTCTTAAAAAAAGTCAAATGAGTGAAGCTCCTAAATCATTGAATTTCTTAGAACACATCGTTGAGGAAGACCTTAAAAATGGGTTCCCAAAAGAACAACTGCGTTTTCGTTTCCCGCCAGAGCCTAATGGTTATTTACATATAGGCCATGCCAGTTCAATTTGCCTCAATTTTGGATTGGGATTGCGCTATAATTCCCCTGTAAACCTTAGGTTTGATGACACTAATCCCGTAAAGGAAGAACAAGAATTTGTAGATGCCATAAAACGGGATGTTCAGTGGCTTGGATACGAATGGGATACCGAACGGTATGCTTCAGATTATTTTCAACAATTGTATGATTGGGCCGTAGTGCTCATTAAAAAAGGAAAGGCGTATGTAGATAGTCAATCCTCTGAAGAAATGGCTTCCCAAAAAGGTAGTCCGACAGAACCGGGAACCCATAGTCCTTTTCGCGATAGAAGTGTTGAAGAGAATTTGGAATTATTCGAGGCTATGAAGAAGGGCGATTTTGAAGAAGGCACGCATGTACTTCGCGCAAAAATTGATATGAGCTCGTCTAATATGTTAATGCGGGACCCTATCATGTACAGAATACTGCATAAGGCACACCATAGAACAAATACCGATTGGTGTATTTATCCGATGTATGACTGGACCCATGGTGAAAGCGACTATATAGAACAGGTTTCACACTCTTTGTGTACTTTGGAATTTGCCATGCACCGCGAATTGTATGATTGGTTTTTGGACCAAGTATACGATGAAAAAAAGGTAAGACCCAAACAACGGGAATTTGCAAGGCGAAATTTAAGTCATACCGTTGTAAGTAAACGAAAACTATTGAAATTGGTAGAGGAAGGTGTTGTAAATGGATGGGATGACCCCAGAATGCCTACTATTTCAGGATTACGAAGAAGAGGCTACACACCTGAATCCATTAGAAACTTTGCAGATACCATAGGAATTGCCAAACGTGAGAACTTAATAGATGTTTCTATGTTGGAATTTCATGTACGGGAACATCTAAATAAAGTGTCACCAAGGGTAATGGGTGTTTTAGACCCAATCAAGGTTGTGATTACCAATTATCCTGAAGGGGAAGAAGAATGGTTAGAGGCTGAGAATAATCCTGAAGATGTAGCTGCTGGCACGAGGCAAGTTCCTTTCTCCAGGGAAATATATATTGAAAAGGACGACTTCAAAGAAGAGGCCAATCGTAAATTCTTTAGATTAAAATTGGGTGGTGAAGTACGATTGAAGAATGCCTACATCATTAAAGCAGAAAGTTGTACCAAAGATGCTGAAGGTAACATTACGGAAATTCAGTGTACGTATGACCCAAAAAGCAAAAGCGGAAGTGGCACAGCGGAAAGCTTGCGTAAAGTGAAGGGAACCTTACATTGGGTTTCTATAAAACATGCTTTAGAGGCTGAAATTCGAATTTATGATCGTTTGTTCACGGATGAAAGCCCAGATACACATAAGGATAAGGATTTCATGGAATTTGTGAATCCGGATTCTTTAAAAGTAATCAAAGGTTTTTTAGAACCTAGTTTAAAAAATGCGAAGGTTGAAGATCGTGTTCAGTTTCAACGATTGGGCTATTTTTGCGTGGATCCCGATTCGACTTCCGAGAAATTGGTTTTCAATAGAACGGTTACTTTGAGGGATACTTGGGCCAAAATCCAACAAAATAACTAATATTGATATTTCTTATCGTTAAAAATATATCAATCGGTATTATCTATAAAAAACAAGTGGTTTTAAAGGACTTTAAGAGGTTTTCTTTTATGAGCAATGCTTAGCTTATCCCCTTTCCGCAAAACTTCGTAAAGCGTCCTTAAATGAAGAAATGTCTTGTATATAATAGATTTCAAGAATAATACCAGGTTTCACTAAAGTTGGAATAAAAAAATCCCTCTTAGTTTTAATTAAGAGGGATTTTTCTTTTTATAGATTTTGAATCCTAACCTTTTTTCGGATTCTTCTTTTTCATTTCTTCCCCTATCATATTACTTGCCGTAAAGGAAGCTACCATATTATTCAACATATCACTACCGGCTTGTGGGGAGTTCGGCAACAAAATCAAATTGGTGTTGGTTTCCTCACCGATGGATTGTAAAGTATCATAATGCTGGGTCACAACAATCAAGGCAGAGGCTTCCTGTGAATTTATTCCCACTTTGTTCAAAACCTCTACAGATTCTTCAAGACCTCTTGCAATTTCGCGACGCTGATCGGCAATACCCTGTCCTTGCAATCTTTTACTCTCAGCTTCAGCTTTGGCTTTTTCTACAATGAGTATTCGAGCAGCATCACCTTCAAACTGGGCAGCTATCTTTTC
>CBDUKE010000152.1:0-4968 GCA_965367725.1 uncultured Maribacter sp.
GTATTCCTAAAAAAGTACTTGATAAGATATTCAATCCGTTTTTTACCACCAAGCCATCAGGCAAGGGTACCGGATTAGGATTATCGTTAAGCTATGATATCGTAAAGGCACATGGTGGAGAGCTAAAAGTAGATACTAAAGAAGGAGAGGGCACAACATTTACTATTGTATTGCCTGCGAATAATTAAAAATGAAACCGACCAAAAAACAAGAACGGGAAATAATGCAAGTTTACGAAGCTTATTGGGCTGAGTATATAAATGGCAATGTAGATGGAATGGCACCTCTGTTGGACGCTTCCTATACTCAGGTGGGGAGCGCGGAGAGCGAAGTATTTTCAACAAAAAAGGAGGCGGTGCAATTTTTGGTTGATACCATAGATCAGGTAGCAGGTAAAATTGAAATGCGAAACAGGAGCACCAATCTCGAATGGCAGAACGGTCTTGTTCTAATTCACGAACATTGCGATCTCTATGCGTTGACGGACCTAGAATGGGTTTTTTATACAAAATTCAGAGCTTCTACCCTATTGCAGGAAAAAAAAGAAGGGTGGAAAATAATCCATCAGCATTCCTCCTTCCCTGATGCTAAGACCGAAGAAGGCCAAAATGTGGCTATTGAAAAAATTGCGACCGAAAATCAGCAACTACGTGAAGCGGTCAAAAGGCGCACTGTAGAACTCGAACAAAAAAACCGTGAATTGGAAATAGAAACGGCACTGGAAAGGGTAAGAGCCAAGTCTATGGCCATGTATAAAAGTGAGGAACTTGCCGATCTTTCGCTTGAATTAGTAAAACAAGTTCAAAAGCTGGGAGTAGCCACTTGGTTTTGTGCCTTTAATATTTATAATGATGATCCTAAAGGCTCAATTGAATGGGGCAGCAATGGTCAAGGCACCTTTCCTGAATATAGAACCCCCAGAGAAGGTGTGTTTCTTCGTTATTATAAAGCTGGTCAAAAAGGAGAAACATTACTTGTCAATGAAATTGGAGAAAAAGAATGTCCTGCACATTACGAGTATTTATGTACCCTGCCCGGTGTGGGTGAGCAATTACTCAAAATGAAAGAAAATGGTATTCCATTTCCTAAATCACAAATTGACCATGTGGCCTATTTCAAATATGGTTATGTCTTATTTATTACCTATGAGCCGGTACCCGAATCCCATGATATTTTTAAACGCTTTGCAAAAGTTTTTGAGCAGACTTACACACGTTTCCTCGACCTTCAAAAAGCCGAAGAACAAGCTAGAGAGTCAAAAATTGAAACGGCTTTAGAACGCGTTCGTGCTGCCTCAATGGCTATGCATAAAAGTGAGGAAATGCAAATAGTTGTTGATACCATTTATGAACAGCTCAACGCACTAAATTTTGAAATGCATGCTGTAGGTATGAGTGGTGCTATGAATCCTAAAAAAGGTTATGAAGTTTGGGCAGGTGGTATTGGACTTAAAGCTCCATTGCAAATTCCATATAGTGAAGCGACAAAAGTCCAACGAGACTACAATAAGGTATTAATAGAAAGAACTGAATTATTTGCAAAAACCTACAAGGGTAAAATTAAAAAGGAGTATATCGATTTTCTTTTACACAACAACAAGTTCCCTTCCTTTTTAGAAAAATTAATGGTTGAATCTCAAGCATTTTCAACAACACTTGCAACCTCTAAAAATTCAGGAATGCAAATTTTAAGGTACACCGAAAAACCTTACACTGATTCTGAGAATGCTATTTTATTGCGTTTTGCCAAGGTGTTTGAGCAAGCCTACATTCGCTTTATGGATTTACAAAAAGCCGAAGCACAAACAAGGGAAGCGCAGATTGAAGCAGCTTTAGAACGTGTTCGTTCCGCCTCAATGGCTATGCATAATAGCATTGATGTAGGAGATACTGTAATTACTTTATTTGATGAAGTATTAAAGCTAGGTCTTGATAAATCCATTCGAATTGGTATAGGAATCCTTGAAGGACATGAAGGAATGGAAACGTGGTCGGTGACTTCAACGCCAAATGGCAAGGTCGAATTAAAAATGGGTATGCTCGATATGACGATACATCCTATGCTGACTGGACTAAAAAAAGCCTGGAAAAGGGGTAAAACCTCATATAGTTACGATTATGTTGGTGGTGATGTATTGAGATATTATAAAGCCCTTAACAATGAACCGAAATACCCATTTGAGGCAGACTTAGACTCATTACCCGAAAAAGAATACCATAAAAGTTTCTTTTTTAATGAAGGTATTCTTTTTTCTTTTGCCCCAAACTCAATTTCAGAAGAATCAGCAATCGTATTAAATAGATTTGCTGGTGTTTTTGGGCAAACTTATAGAAGATACTTAGACCTTCGAAAAGCAGAAGCCCAAGTACGTGAAGCACAGATTGAAGCTGCCTTAGAGCGCGTACGAAGCCGAAGTATGGCGATGCATGAAAGTAAAGAAATGTTGGAAGTGATAGGTGTTGTGTCCGAGCAATTGCAACAGTTGAATTTAAATTTTGACACCGTTAGTTTTGCAAAGAATAAGCAGGAAGGTGGCTTCACTTTTTGGATGACTTCCAGAGGACAACCCAAGCCTATTCTAATGCAGGTGCCCACAATGGACAGCCCCGTACTTAATCGCGTTTATTTGGCTAAAAAAACAAAAATTGCGTTTTTGACGGATGTTTTTTCGTCTGAAGAAAACAGGGAGTGGCATGAGCATCTTATTAAATATTCGGATCTAAAACATTTCCCCGATAAAATAAAGGATTTTATATTGAATGCCCCAGGCTTTGCCCGATCAAGCTTTTTGCTGAAGAATATTGATCTGTATGTTGGTAATTACCGCGCTATCCCGTTTACTGATGAAGAAAATTCAATTTTCAAAAGGTTCGCTCATGTTTTTGAACAATCATACACCCGCTTTCTGGATCTTCAAAAAGCAGAAGCCCAGGCCAAAGAGGCACAGATAGAAAATGCCTTGGAAAAAGTGCGAAGCCGCACCATGGCCATGCAGAAAAGTCACGAGTTGCCCGAAGCCGCTAACAACTTGTTTTTGCAGGTACAAGAATTGGGGATACCCGCATGGAGTGCAGGATATTGCATTTGGGAAACCGAGGATAAAAAAGCAGCGTCCTGCAATATGAGCAGTGAAGGGGAAATCCAGAAGTCATTTATTTTACCGACCATAGGTGAAGGCTATAATTTTTATGATCCGCTAAAAAATGGGGAGACTTTTTATATAGAAGAATTGGGGGGTGATGCACTGGTAAAACATTACGAGTTTATGAAAACACTGCCTAAGGTAGGTGAAATATTGCAAGAACTCATTAATGCAGGCTTATCATTACCCACTTTTCAAATTTTTCATATTCTATATTTCCCTCATGGTTACTTAATGTTCATTACCTATGAGCAGGTGCCTGAAGCACATGATATATTCAAGCGGTTTGCTAAAGTTTTTGAGCAAACCTATACCCGTTTTCTAGACCTCCAAAAAGCTGAAGCTCAGGCAAGGGAAGCTACCAAACAGGCCTCCTTAGATCGGGTACGTGGGCAAATTGCCAGTATGAGGTCAACAGACGATTTGAATCGAATTACTCCATTGGTTTGGAATGAATTGATTACCATTGGTGTACCATTTAGCCGTTGTGGCGTTTTTATCATTGATGAACCAACAAAAATTGTAGAGGTTTATTTATCGGCACCTGACGGGCATTCCCTTGGTGTATTGAACCTACAATTTAATGCCGATCCCTTAACTAAAAATACCGTTGCCCATTGGCGGAAGAGAAAGATTTTTAAAGCACATTGGAACCGGGAAGACTTTATAAGTTGGACACAATCTTTGATGGATCAAGGGCAAATCTCGGATAAAAATACCTATCAAGGAGCAGCAAATCCGCCTGAGTCACTAGATCTTCATTTTATTCCCTTTACTCAAGGAATGCTCTATGTAGGGAGTGAGCATTCCTTGAATGATGAGCATATTACGTTAGTACAATCCTTGGCGGATGCATTTGCTATTGCCTATGCTCGTTATGAAGACTTTACCAAATTAGAGAAAGCGAAAAAAAGTGTCGAAGCTACTTTGAGCGAACTCAAAGCTACTCAGAATCAGTTAGTCCAATCAGAAAAAATGGCTTCGCTAGGTGAATTAACAGCTGGAATCGCTCATGAGATCCAAAATCCTTTAAACTTTGTGAATAATTTTAGCGAGGTCAGCAGTGAATTGATAGAGGAGATGAACGAAGAAATTGAAAACGGTGATATGGAAGAAGCGAAAGCAATCGCCAATGATATCAAACAGAATCTGGAAAAAATTAATCACCATGGAAAACGTGCAGATGCCATTGTAAAAGGTATGTTACAACACAGCCGAAGCAGTACTGGCATAAAAGAACCCACTGATATCAATGCCTTGGCCGATGAATATTTGCGTTTGGCTTATCATGGTTTGCGGGCCAAGGACAAAAGCTTTAATGCTACTATGAAGACAGATTATGATGGCTCCCTTGAAAAAGTAAATGTTATTCCACAGGATATTGGAAGAGTAATACTCAATTTAATTACGAATGCCTTTTATGTAGTTGATGAAAAAAAGAAACAACTTAAAGATGGCTACCAGCCAACCGTTTCAGTAAGCACTAAAAAACGAGGTGATAAAATAGAGATATCCGTTAAGGACAATGGTAATGGCATCCCAGATAAGGTGAAAGAAAAAATATTCCAACCCTTTTTTACAACAAAACCCACGGGAAAAGGTACAGGATTGGGTTTGAGCATGAGCTATGACATCGTAAATAAAGGCCATGGCGGTGAGTTGAGGGTGGTGACAACAGTTGGGGAAGGAACTATATTTACCATTGAATTACCCGTGACATAAAATATTATAGATTAAGAAAAAGAAGTATATTAATAAACCTTAAATTAAAATTATATGAAAATTTTAGTTGTTGATGACGAAAAAGATGTGCAGTTGCTATTTCA
>CBDUKE010000153.1:0-4863 GCA_965367725.1 uncultured Maribacter sp.
GAACCCTAAAGTAAGTAGTGTAAATTTTTTCATTTTATAGGTTTAATTAGTCATTACGTGTATTCAATTGGTTATCAATAAAGTGTTATTTCTGAAGTGTAATTCACACTTATAATTCCTTTAGGATAACGAAAATAAATTAACTAACAAGTTAATGAAAACTTTGCAAATTTTTAAGTTTCATACCTATTAGTTCTGTAAACCGATGCACATTCGATTCTTCAATGACCTTTAATAAAAAGGCATTCAATTTAATGCCCTGATTTTACTATCTTAGTCTGGATTAATTTTGCTATAAAACCAATCTATGCCCTTACTCATTGTCATTTTTGGAATTGTATTGTTATTTCTACTTATCGCAAAATTTAAACTCAATGCCTTTATTTCATTTATTATAGTTTCGCTAGTCGTAGGGGTCGCCGAAGGCATGGAATTCCTTAAAGTATTGGGTTCCATTGAAAAGGGTATAGGTAAGACTTTGGGAAGTTTGATAATGATTCTGGGTTTTGGTGCCATGCTGGGAAAATTGGTCGCCGATAGTGGCGCTGCCCAACGTATTACTACCAAGCTTGTAGATAAATTTGGAAAGAAAAATATTCAATGGGCGGTTGTTCTCACAGGCTTTATTGTGGGTATTCCCATGTTTTATACCGTGGGTTTTGTAATCCTTATTCCTTTGGTCTTTACAGTTGCTGCCACTACCGGATTACCCTTGATTTATGTGGGCCTCCCAATGCTCGCATCCCTTTCTGTAACGCATGGATACTTACCTCCACATCCTGCTCCCACGGGTATCGCGGTCATGTTCAATGCCGATATTGGCAAGACATTATTATATGGTATTGTTGTTGCCATCCCTGCCATTGTAGTTGCAGGCCCTTTATTTTCAAGAACCATTAAGAATATAAAGGCCACTCCACTTAAAGAATTTGTAAACCCAAAAGTGTTGAAGGATGATGAAATGCCGAGTACGGCAACCAGTATTTTTACTGCCTTACTCCCTGTTATCTTAATCGGAATTGCTTCACTTGTAAATGTGCTGCTACCTGAAGGAAATATCGTTGTCAAAATCACATCGATTATAGGTAATCCTGTAATAGCTATGTTGTTATCAGTTCTGGTCGCAGTTTATACATTGGGATTAAAGCGCGGCCGTACGATGAAGGAAGTAATGGACTCCGTTTCCCATGCTGTGGCCGGTATTACTATGGTATTATTGATAATCGCAGGGGCAGGAGGCCTAAAAGAGGTTTTAATCGATAGCGGGGTAAGTGAATATATTGGCGATTTGCTCAAGGGATCAACCATCTCACCTTTGATTTTAGCCTGGATAATCGCTACGGTCATACGGGTATGTGTTGGTTCGGCAACTGTTGCGGGCCTAACAGCTGCAGGTATTGCGCTACCGCTTTTATCATCATCAGGCGTAAGTCCCGAATTAATGGTTTTAGCAATTGGTTCAGGAAGTTTAATGCTTTCGCATGTTAACGACGGCGGTTTTTGGCTTTACAAAGAATATTTTAACCTCTCGGTCAAAGACACCTTACGTACCTGGACTGTAATGGAAACAACCGTAGGCGTAATGGGCCTTTTAGGAGTACTCGTTTTGGATATATTCATATAAAACAATAACAATGGAAAATTTACCATCAGAAAGAATAAAGGCATTGGGTTTGATATTACCACCTGCCCCACCACCAGCAGGACTATATAAACCTGTTTTGGTAGTTGATAATTTTCTATATGTATCTGGGCAAGGACCTATGAAAACCGATGGAAATTTAATGGTAGGTCGTGTAGGCGAAGACCTTAATTTGGGACAGGGCAAATTAGCCGCCGAACAAGTAGGTTTGACTATGCTTTCTACCATTATCACCCATTTTGGTTCAGTCGATAAAATTAAAAGAGTTGTAAAGGTACTGGGTATGGTCAATTCAACACCTGATTTTGGGCAACATCCCTTGGTCATTAATGGCTTTAGTGAATTAATGGCGGATGTTTTCGGGAATGATAACGGAGTTGGGGTTCGCAGTGCTGTTGGAATGATGCTCCCAGGAAACATACCTGTTGAGATCGAAGCGATGTTCGAATTACATAAATAAAAGACATGCGAAATCCCGAATGGTATCAATTACTTGATACCACCAATGTTATTTCCCCCTCATTATTGGTCTATCCAGATAGGATAGAAAAGAATATTCAACGCATGGTCGAAATGGCTGGTGGCACTGATTTTTTACGCCCGCACATTAAGACCCACAAAATGGCCGAGATTGTGCAAATGCAAATGCTCCATGGTATACAAAAATTTAAATGCGCCACTATTGCAGAAGCTGAATTGTTGGCACTGTGTGGTGCCAAAGATATTCTGTTGGCCATGCAGGCCGTAGGTGCCAATATGCTTCGATTTTTTAGATTGATGGAAACCTTTCCGAATTCTAAATTCTCAACCTTGGTTGATAATCCTAAAACGCTAAATGAATTCATCGCCAAATCCGAATCCAGAAACACCAAGGTTACCCTATGGATGGATATTGATAATGGCATGAATCGTACGGGGATTCAAGTTGGGGATAAGGCCAAAGAACTTTACCGCAAGATGGTCGCCAACAAACAAATCAATGCCAAAGGTTTACATACCTATGATGGGCATATTCGTAATGAGGATTTAAACGAACGTAAAAAAATATGTGATGCTGCCTTTGAACCAGTATTAAAATTAAAAGCTCATTTGGAAGGTGATAGTCTTGGACCTATAGAAATGGTAGCCGGAGGATCCCCTACATTCCCTATTCATAGCAAAAGATCAAATATAGAATCATCACCAGGCACAACATTACTTTGGGATGAGCGTTATGGTATTTCATTCAAAGAGATGTATTTTCTTACAGCAGCTGTATTAATAACCAGAATTATAAGTAAGCCAGGAGCTGGTTTATTGTGTCTTGATTTGGGCCATAAATCCATCGCTCCAGAAATGGAGTTTCCAAGAGTAAAACTATTTGGATTGGAAAATTGCGAACAAATAGGACAAAGTGAAGAACATTTGGTTGTTAGATGTGAAAATTCTGATGCTTACGAAGTAGGTGATGTGTTTTATGCAATCCCCATGCACATTTGCCCAACAGTGGCCAAATATGAAAGTGTTTCAACTGTAGAAAACAATGTTATAACCGGCACCTGGAAAGTGGCTGCAAGAAACCAAAAAATAACTATCTAATATGTTCATATTTGATGCCCATCTAGATCTTGCAATGAACGCCATGGAATGGAACAGGGACCTCACTTGGTCTATTGACGATATTAGACGAAGTGAAACGGGCATGAAAGATAAACCCGGAAGGGCAAATAATACCGTTTCTTTTGAAGCCATGAGAAAAGGCAACATAGGACTATGTATGGCCACTCAAATTGCGCGCTATACCAAAAAGACCAATCCGTTACCTGGGTGGAAATCACCACAACAGGCATGGGCACAAACACAGGCACAATTAGCTTGGTACAACGCAATGGAAGACATTGGCGAAATGGTTCAAATTCGAAATACCGAACAACTCAATGCCCATTTAAAACTTTGGAAAACAAAAGATGGTAAAAAACCCATAGGCTATATATTAAGTCTGGAAGGGGCAGATTCTATAGTTACCATGGACCATTTGGAAAAATCATATGAACAAGGACTAAGAGCTATTGGTCCTGCCCATTACGGTCCTGGCACATATGCACAGGGCACCGATGCAACTGGTGGTATTGGTGCAAAGGGAAAAGAGCTGTTAAAGGAAATTGATCGTTTGGGATTGATATTGGATGCCACACATCTTTGCGATGAGAGCTTTTGGGAAACCATGAAGAACTTTGATGGCCCTGTTTGGGCCAGTCATAATAACTGCAGGACTTTGGTTGAACATAACCGGCAATTTTCGGACGAACAGATCAAGGAACTTATTAGTAGGGATGCTGTTATTGGAGTAGCCTTGGATGCATGGATGATGACTCCCAATTGGATAAGAGGACTTTCGACCCCCAGAGGTCTTGGCGTAACCTTAGGACAAATGATAGACAATATAGACCATATATGTCAATTAGCGGGTAATACTGACCATATTGGGATAGGAACTGATTTGGACGGTGGCTTTGGCAAAGAACAATGTCCGTCTGATCTAGACACCATTGCCGATTTACAAAAAGTACCTAAAATGCTCCAACAAAGAGGGTATTCCCCTAAAGACATAGACGGCATAATGCACAACAATTTCTTGCGCTTTTTACAAAAAACCTGGAGTTAGTTAGATAGGTGTATATAAGAAAATCAGTACCTAACTGATTATTTTTTCACGTCTCATAAAGGTATCCAGACTATCCGCAATATCGAAGCAACGACTAAATTTAGTAGAATCATTACAGAATCTAGATTCGTCTTTATGCGAGTTGCAATCAAATCCGGATAAATGTACTTCCTCAAAGTGTTTGTTGATGCTTTTACATTGCTCATAAAGAATATCAATTGAGTCCTCACTCTTGTTTTCAATACCATTTTCAATGAGAAACCCCTTTAAATAGTTCAAAATAGCTTGTTGGGAATTGTTGCATACCAATGGGGAAACTACATCTTCCTCGGGTCTGCACAACTCATCATTGGCTTCCTTTAGTTTTTGTACTGCTTCTTCATACAGTTTTTTAGCACTATCATTCATCTTTATACTCTTTTAAAGTTAAACATGGTAGACTTTGTCCCATACACCCCAAATCTATTAAGATTCGGAATGTATGGTTTCAAAAAACAAAGTCAATGATTAAGGTAATCCTACCTTATAATTTAAATTACATATCCCTATAAAGCTCCAAACGTTCCCATCTGGTTTC
>CBDUKE010000154.1:0-4854 GCA_965367725.1 uncultured Maribacter sp.
CCTATTATGATTGGGTAGGATTCTATTTTAAAAATGGGGATAAAGATGAACTAAAACTTGGTCCGTATGCTGGTGAACCAACAGATCACACGATTATACCTTTTGGAAAAGGTATTTGTGGTCAAGTGGCAGTAACCAACGAGAATTTTGTGGTTCCGGATGTGAAAGCACAAGATAATTACATCGCATGCAGCTTAAATGTCAAGGCTGAGATTGTCGTACCACTATTTCTAAAGGACAAAAACATTGGTCAGATTGATATCGATTCCAACACACCTAACCCTTTTACTAAAGAAGACGAACAGTTTTTGGAATTCGTAAACCGTGAAGTAGCCAAAATATTGGAATAAGTTTCAAAGCTGACCCCGGCCCGTACCGTTCGGGCGGGCCTCCGCCTATCGGCACCCTGCCCGATTGTGGTCAGGCGGGCTCCCCTTTAAAAAAGTGGAGGATCAAAAATCCAACTCGTTTATAGTTCAAAACTTTGCGCCTTTTGTTGATAACCTGAACTAATTGTTAGTTTCAAAAAAATTACTTTTGTGTGCTTAGAACATTAATCCAAGTAACTTAATATGAGCACAAAAAAAGCCACCTCCGCCCTAATTTCCGTATTTCATAAAGATGGTTTGGAGCCAATCGTAAAAAAATTCAAAGAACTTGGTATCACCATCTATTCTACCGGCGGCACCGAAAAGTTCATAAAAGAATTGGGTATTGAAGTTGTACCTGTGGAAGATGTAACGAGTTATCCATCAATCTTAGGTGGCAGGGTAAAGACATTACATCCAAAAGTTTTTGGAGGTATATTGAACAGACAGGACCACGAGGGTGATGTTGCCCAACTTGAAGAATATAAAATCCCCCAATTGGATATTGTTATCGTTGACCTTTATCCCTTTGAAAAAACAGTGGCAAGCGGTGCTTCTGAACAGGATATCATTGAAAAAATTGATATAGGAGGCATTTCACTTATACGCGCAGCTGCAAAGAATTACAAGGATGTTCTTTGCGTTTCCTCAATGGAGGATTACAGTGAGTTCTTGGATATTATTTCGACCGGAAATGGCAATACGACATTGGAAGATCGTAAAAAATTCGCCTCAAAAGCATTCAATGTTTCCTCACATTATGACACAGCGATTTTCAATTACTTCAATCAAAACCACGAGGAAGCGGTTTTAAAAATCAGCGAGACCAATGGCCGTATTTTACGCTATGGGGAAAACCCACATCAAAAAGGATTCTTCTTTGGTGATTTTGAAGCAATGTTCACCAAATTACACGGCAAGGAACTTTCCTATAACAACCTTTTGGATGTTGATGCCGCGGTCAACTTAATGAACGAATTTCGCAAAGATGACCCAACATTCGCCATTTTAAAACATAACAATGCCTGTGGTATGGCTACACGAAGCACTATTCACCAAGCTTATGTAGATGCTTTGGCCGGCGACCCGGTCTCGGCCTTTGGAGGAATTCTTATAAGCAATGTTGAAATAGATAAACCAACAGCTGAGGAGATACACAATCTTTTCTGTGAGGTGGTTATCGCACCTAGTTATTCAGCAGAGGCCCTTGTAGTTTTAAAAGGAAAGAAAAATAGGATCCTATTGATCCAAAACGAAGTTGACCTGCCTGAAACCATTGTTAGAACCTGTTTGAACGGTGTTCTGGTCCAAGATAAGGATTACAAAACCGATACGGTGGCCGATTTAAAATATGTGACCGAAAAAGAACCATCATCCAGGCAAATGGAAGATCTTATTTTTGCTTCAAAACTGTGCAAGCATACCAAAAGCAATACTATTGTATTGGCAAAAAACAAGCAACTTTGTGCTAGTGGCACAGGGCAAACATCGCGTGTAGATGCTTTAAACCAGGCCATTCACAAAGCAAAATCGTTCAATTTTGACCTTAACGACGCCGTAATGGCGAGCGATGCATTTTTCCCATTCCCAGATTGTGTTGAAATAGCGCATAAAAGTGGTATAACCAGCGTTATACAGCCAGGTGGTTCAATTAAGGATCAATTGAGCATTGATTACTGTAATGAAAATAATATTGCAATGGTAATGACAGGCACACGTCATTTTAAGCATTAATTTTACTACTTTTGTCGATGAAATGCACCTTTTAACCGAAACCAAATAACTTATAAATGGGATTTTTTGATTTCTTGACCGAGGAAATTGCTATTGACTTAGGTACAGCAAACACCCTCATCATTCACGATGGCAAGGTCGTAGTTGACAGTCCGTCTATTGTTGCCAGAGATCGTATCACTGGTAAAATCATTGCAGTTGGCAAAGAAGCCAGTATGATGCAAGGAAAAACACATGAAAACATCAAGACCATTAGACCATTGAAAGATGGGGTTATTGCAGATTTTGATGCTTCAGAAAAGATGATCAATATGTTCATCAAGAACATCCCTGCCCTAAAGAAAAAATGGTTTCCACCAGCTTTGCGAATGGTTATCTGTATTCCATCTGGCATAACTGAGGTTGAAATGCGAGCTGTAAAGGAATCGGCTGAACGTGTAAATGGGAAAGAAGTGTATCTCATTCATGAGCCTATGGCAGCTGCCATTGGTATAGGATTGGATATTATGCAGCCCAAAGGGAACATGATTGTTGATATAGGTGGTGGTACCACTGAAATTGCTGTAATCGCCTTAGGTGGAATCGTTTGTGACAAATCTGTGAAAATTGCAGGTGATGTATTCACCAACGACATTATATATTATATGCGTACACAACACAACCTTTATGTTGGTGAGAGTACCGCGGAAGCAATAAAAATTGATATAGGCTCAGCAACGGAAGACTTGCAATCACCCCCAGATGAAAAATCGGTTCAAGGGCGTGATTTGCTTACGGGTAAGCCAAAACAAGTACAGATATCTTATCGTGAAATTGCGAAAGCTTTGGACAAATCGATACTTAGGGTTGAAGATGCGGTTATGGAGACCTTGTCCCAAACTCCTCCTGAATTGGCGGCCGATATTTATAATACCGGTATTTACCTTGCTGGAGGTGGATCTATGTTAAGGGGATTGGATAGAAGACTTTCCCAAAAAACCGATTTACCTGTTTACATTGCTGAAGATCCCCTACGCGCAGTTGTTAGGGGTACAGGAATTGCTTTGAAAAACTTGGAACGTTACAAGAATATATTAATCAAATAGGGGCATCTGAACATTTAAGTTTCATTAGGTACGGCATGCTGTTCCTGAAATAAAGAGGAGTCTTTTATCGGCTTCACAAAATATAAAAAGTGAATGCAGCAGATTATCAACTTTATAATTCGATATAAAAACTTCCTGCTTTATATCCTTTTGTTGATTATCTCCCTGTCCTTTACGATACAGTCACATTCTTACCACCAGTCAAGTTTCTTTAATTCATCAAATTGGATAGCCGGTAATATCTATGGTATTTCCCATGGCATAACCACATACTTTGATTTGGACGAGGAAAATGAAAGGTTGCTTCTTGAAAACGAAAGATTGAGGGATCAGCTGTTCAACAAAGAATCGTCCTCAGAAATAAAAATTGACACCTCCAATATCAAATACACCATTGTTTCCGGACAAGTAATAAAGAATAGCTATGCTGATCACAGAAATTACATTACTATAAATCGCGGCAAAAAAGATAGTGTAAAACAGGATATGGGGGTTATAACCGACTTGGGCATTTTAGGGATAGTGGAAAACACCTCGAACAAATTCGCCACTGTTCAGAGTATTCTCAACGAAAACTCGAACATCAATGCTAAGATCAAGAACACCAATCATTTTGGTTCTTTAATCTGGGATGCCAAAACCTATAATGTGGTGCAATTGATAGATATTCCTAGATTGGTACCATTAACCGTTGGTGATACTATTGTCACCGGGGCAATGAGCAGTATATTCCCAGAAAATATTCCAATAGGGACTATAAGGAAATTTGATCTGGACATTGCAAAGAGTTTTTACCGAATTGATGTTGACCTTTTTAATGATATGACCAATATAAAAAATGTGTATATAATCAATAATTTGGACCGAAAGGAAGTTATGGCACTGGAAGAAGCAACAACCAATGAATAGCGCCTTTTCAATAAATATCATCCGCTTTATACTCCTTGTACTAGTACAGGTGCTGGTTTTTAATAGACTGAACTTTTTCGGATTCATAAATCCTATGGTCTATATCTTATTTTTATACTGGTACCCAATCAAGGAAAATAGAGCTACTTTTATTGGGTTAAGTTTTTTATTGGGGCTTTCAATTGATTTGTTTTCCGATACCATGGCCCTACATTCGGCAGCAACTATCACAATTGCCTATTTGCGACCAGCCATAATGAGATTTGTTTTCGGAATTAATTATGAATTCCAAAGTTTTAAATTAAGCAACACCACTAAGGCACAACAATTTACATTTTTAGCGTTATTAATATTAGTGCACCATTCGGTTTACTTTTCATTAGAGATTTTTAGCATTGCTAATTTGTTTTTAATTGTGAAAAGAGTATTATCCATTGGCTTTGCCTCTATCGTTTTATGCCTCTTATTTAGTTCGTTATTTAGTGTTAATAAAGAATAAGATTTATTCCAATGTTTAATTAACTTTATAGAGGTACATTGAATAAGCGAAAAGACTTTTAAAATAATTATATTATATCTAATACATAAATATCGTCTTCGATGAAGAAGATTCTTTTATCATCAATAATTCTGATTATAGGAATAACCTTTATAGGTAGGTTATCGTATTTGCAGATTTTCAGCTTTTCCACGGATCAACTTATGGAAGACCCCGCTATTAAAGCTGTCTATGATTACCCAGAAAGAGGATATATCTA
>CBDUKE010000155.1:0-4811 GCA_965367725.1 uncultured Maribacter sp.
CGAACGTTCCGAACAAAGTTCGGTGCGGGCGGGTATTCAGTTGCGCCACGAGGCCTAATTTATTGAGCGCAATTTACACAAAAAGAACTTTGTGGCGCTAATAAAATGCGTTCAATAGGAATATTATTTTTACACTTGACACAAACACCAAAATCGCTACTATCCAATTTATCCAAACTTGATTTCAATCCCTTTAAACGTTCTTTGGTCTTTCGCAATGCTGCATCAACAATACTTTTATTATTGATAGCATCCATTCTAGAAACTCTTCCAATAGCATTGTCCGGTGATATGGGTTGGGCTAAATCCGCATATCTAACTACTTGTTCTTCTGTCTTGATGATTTCAGAATTCAATAATTCCCGTATTTTCCCTTTATCCATAATCTTTAGAAAAATCCAATTCAAAGAGCAATCAGTATTCGCTAATGTTTTACAACAGTTTATTTTTAACTATGGTCGATATGGTTTTCCCATCTGCCTGACCAGCCAATTCCTTTGAGACCATACCCATGACTTTTCCCATATCTTTCATACCTTCTGCTCCTATGGCATCTATGGTCTGTACGACTACTTTCTCAATTTCTTCTTCGGTCAATTGTTCAGGTAAGAATTGTTCTATAATGGCCACTTGGGCCAATTCTGGGGCCGCTAGGTCTTCCCTACCCTGCTCAGTAAATATAGCAGCACTGTCTTTACGCTGTTTAACCAATTTCTGAACCAATTTCACCTCATCATCTTCAGTTAAATCACCACCAGCCCCGCTGGTCTGTGCCAAAAGCAATGCAGATTTAATTGCCCGTAAAGATTCCAAAGCGACCGTATCCTTAGCTTTCATTGCTGTTTTCAATTGTTCCATTACCTGATTCTGTAAGCTCATAACATGATGATTTTAGAACAACGAAGATAAAAAATAAACCCGAAAATAGTTTTATTTTCGGGTTTAAAGCAGGTTGTTCAACTAGTGGTCAATCCACGTTATCATGCAAAAATGAGTTATTGGAACGCAACTGGATTTCATCGTTACTATCTTCACTCAATGTAGTTCTTGACACTTTATTCTGAGCTGGGTTTTCATCCAAGTCTATTCCTTGGCGTTTATACGCAGGCTCTTTTTCAATTTCATCTATATTACCAAGACTATTTTGAAATTTATAATTGAAATCTTTCAACTTTCTTCTTCGCTCATCTGCCCTTTCCTTTAACAACTCCTCTAATGGGCTATCCATCGGATCAACCTCCTTTGTTGTTGCAGTGGCTGTTTCTGAACCTTCAGTAGTAGCCAAGGTTTTCTTTTCAAAAATCAATTCATCCTCTATTATCTTGGGTTCGAACTCTTCAGCTTTTGATTTAGCGCCGGTCAATTTGTTTTCCAACTCCATATAATCATCCAAACTATAGCGCGTCTCTCCTTCCTTATTATATTCCAACACGGGAATTACCTCTACATGTTCGTTAACATCGATCTCCTTTAAGTCATCATCCAGATTAAAGGTAATAACATTCGTATTTTCCTCTTCTTCAATAGAACTTGCCAAAGGCATGTCAAAACTTATAGCAAATTGATCTTCATCTACTTTCTCGGAAGACACCACTTCTGGATCAATAACCTCAATATCCTCTACAGTTTCCTTAGCATCAAATATCACAAAATCATCTTCTGAAACATTTTCTGCAATAACTTCCTCATAAAAAACATTGAAATTCTTAATGTAATTGGTCGTTGGAATCAGGTCTAAACTGTCTAATTCCTCAATTTCAGTTTTAAATTCCGGCTCAGTGGTTTCCGCTTCTTCATCAACCAACTGATGTACAATATGCTGAGGCGTTATCTGCTGTGGTGTTAAATCTTGCTCTGCTTTTTGCCCCTCCTCCAGGGTATGGATTATTTTTTTGGATTCTGTATTTACAATATCATCTTGTTGATCCATATTGAAACCTGTCGCTATAACCGTTACCGCAATCGCTTCCCCTATAGTATCATCTTCACCGACACCCATAATAATATTGGCGCCATGACCAGCTTCTGTTTGAATATGATCATTAATCTCGCCAATCTCGTCAATTGTGATTTCCTGAGATCCAGAAACAATCAACAACAGTACGTTTTTGGCCCCAGATATTTTATTATCGTTCAATAAGGGTGAATCCAACGCTTTCATGATGGCCTCATTGGCCCTTGTAGAACCTGATGCCATGGCGGAGCCCATAATCGCAGTACCACTATTTGAAAGTACTGTTTTAGCATCACGTAAATCTATGTTTTGCGTATAATGGTGTGTTATTACTTCAGCAATACCACGTGCAGCGGTTGCCAAGACCTCATCGGCTTTTGAGAAACCGGCTTTAAATCCTAAGTTACCGTAAACTTCCCTTAATTTATTATTATTTATGACTATGAGCGAGTCAACATTGGCACGAAGCTTCTCAATACCTAACTGGGCTTGTTCACAGCGCATCTTACCTTCGAATTGAAAAGGCATGGTAACGATCCCTACCGTAAGGACATCCATCTCTTTGGCTTGCTTGGCAATTACCGGAGCAGCACCAGTACCTGTTCCCCCGCCCATTCCAGCAGTTATGAATATCATTTTAGTAGTTGTATCCAACATGGCTTTAATATCCTCCATGCTCTCGATAGCCGCCTGTTCACCAACTTCGGGATTTGCACCAGCGCCTAATCCTTCTGTAAGTGACACGCCTAATTGTATTTTATTGGGAACCGGACTGTTCTCCAAAGCTTGGGAGTCCGTATTGCAGACAATGAAGTCAACTCCGTTAATTCCTGCCTGGAACATATGGTTAATGGCATTGCTGCCACCGCCACCTACACCAATGACTTTTATGACGTTACTTTGATTCTTAGGTAAATCAAAAGAAATACTCTCAATTTCAGTGTTCTTGCTCATACTGTTTATATTACTGGTTTTATAGTGTTTATTTTTTCTTCGCTATTCTGCGTTGTCCAAAAAATCCTTCAATTTTTCAGACCATTTATCAAATACTGTTTTGCGTTCTCCCTTTCGCGTACTTGCATTCGTCTTTATTTCCTCATGGTCGGCATATGCCATTTCCTCAAGGTTCTCTTCATCAATGGGTATCTCTTTACCATCATTCTTTACTGCATTCATTAGTAATCCAACAGCAGTAGCATATAAAGGACTAGCCACAGCTTCGTCAGTATCTCCTGCCAAGTGCTCATTAGGATATCCTATTCTAGTATCCATTCCAGTTATGTATTCAACCAATTGCTTAAGGTGATTTAGTTGACTACCCCCACCAGTCAAAACAATACCTGCAATCAATTTTTTCTTTTGCTCTTCGTGGCCGTAGTTCTTGATCTCTACATATACCTGTTCAATAATTTCCACAACCCTTGCATGAATAATTTTTGATAGGTTTTTAAGGGTGATTTCCTTTGGTTCGCGCCCCCTTAAACCAGGAATTGAGACAATCTCATTATCCTTGTTTTCACCTGGCCAAGCTGACCCAAATTTTATTTTCAATAATTCTGCCTGCTTCTCTATAATAGAACAGCCTTCTTTAATGTCTTCAGTAATAACACCACCACCAAAAGGAATTACCGCTGTATGCCTAATAATACCATCTTTAAAAATGGCCAAATCAGTTGTGCCACCTCCTATATCGATCAATGCTACACCCGCCTCTTTTTCTTCCTGACTTAAAACTGCATCTGAAGACGCCAAGGGTTCAAGTGTTATCTTTCCTAAATCCAAACCGGCACTTTTAATACATCTCCCCACATTTTTGATTGAGGAAACCTGACCCACCACCACATGGAAATTGGCTTCCAGTCTTCCGCCATACATTCCAATGGGTTCTTTGATTTCGGCTTGCCCATCAACTTTATATTCCTGAGGTAAAACGTGGATGATTTCCTCACCAGGAAGCATTACCAACTTGTATACCTGATTGCAAAGCCTGTCCAAATCATCTTCATTGATAACCTCTTCAGCATCTGCTCTTGTAATATAATCGCTATGTTGCAAGCTGCGGATATGTTGACCCGCAATACCTACAACAACGGAACCTATTTTTAAGCCAGAATTAACCTCCGCCTCTTCAACAGCTTGTTGAATGGATTTTATCGTTTGCGTAATGTTGTTGACAACACCTCTGTGTACACCCAAACTTTTTGACCTACCTATACCAAGTATTTCAATCTTCCCGTATTCATTTTCCTTGCCGATTATGGCAACGATTTTGGTAGTTCCGATATCTAAACCGACTGAATATTTATCTTGTTCCATTTTCTATATTATATTTTGGTGCACACTACTTGATTGTTAAACTCTAAGCTTACTACATTATATTCTTCCAAGGTTTTATCCTTGTTTGCCTTTGTATAAAATGCCTTGAAGTTGTTGAATTTTTCTTCTAAATTATCAACCCCACCTAAATGCACGACAAACTGATCCATTCTAAACTTCAATTGGTACTTTGCATCATCTTCAATATGGATACCAATCACATTTTTTCGCAAAAAACCATCTTTGTTTATGTATTTTAAAATCACATAAACATCCTCAAGACTTTTACCTGTAATCTTTCCAGTGATAATTGGAACTCTGGCAGAATGACTCATGGATAAAGGCATACTTGTTCCTTCATCATCCAGATAAAACTTAGAATCCCCCTCAATTCGTCCGATTGGCTTGCGCTGTACGATTTTTGACGTAAGCTCACCGTTCACAGTAAGATATACTTGGGCACTTTTCACCATTTCATTGGCCTCTATGACCTTCTCTATAGTATTCAAAACTAATTTTTCTTTGGGCACATTTGTCAGTG
>CBDUKE010000156.1:0-4777 GCA_965367725.1 uncultured Maribacter sp.
TGGTGGGTCTGACGAATTGATGTACAGATTACAGTTAGATGTTCATTTCTAAAAAAAAATCTAAATCTAAAAAAGAGGGCTTTTTCAAAGCCCTCTTTTTTTTGTGCTGTATTCATTCAATCTCTTAACATATTAATAACCTTAAAGTAGTAGTTTCTTCATTTTCACTTAACCCCAGGTTAACCTTCCCACTCGTTCTTTGCAGAGAATAATTTAGACGACAAAAAAATGAAAAAAATTTTGGTATTGATGTCATTAGTATTTGCGATAGGAGCTTGCGGTGACAAAAAAGAAAAAAAAGGTGCTGAGGATTCTCAGGAAATAGGGGCCCTTTCAGGTACTATTAAGGTAGATGGTTCAAGTACGGTATTTCCTATTACAGAAGCTGTGGCTGAAGAATTTAGAGCCGTGCAGCCGAAGGTAAATGTGACAATAGGCGTTTCAGGTACTGGCGGAGGATTTAAAAAATTCTCTAGAGGGGAAACAAATATTTCAGATGCGTCCCGTCCTATTAAAGATAAAGAAAAAGCGGCTTGTGAAGAAAACAATATAAAGTACTTGGAGTTGGAAGTTGCCTATGATGGGTTGGCAGTTTTGGTGCACCCGGAAAATGATTGGGTAGATAGTTTTACAGTGGAAGAACTCAAAAAGATCTGGGAACCTGCTGCACAGGATAAAATCATGAAATGGAACCAGATCCGTCCGGAATGGCCCAATGAGGAAATTCATTTATTCGGACCAGGTGTGGCTTCAGGCACTTACGATTATTTTACGGAAGCAGTAGTAGGTGAAAGTGGCTCAAGCAGAGGCGATTTCACAGCTAGTGAAGATGATCATGTTTTGGTTCAAGGTATTGCCGGCGACAAATATTCCTTAGGATTTTTTGGACTTGCATATTATGCTGAAAACAAGGATAAATTAAAATTAATAGGAGTCCACAACGGGGAAGAAGTAGTTAAACCTACTCTTGAAACTGTAAAAAACGGTAGTTATAGACCCTTATCAAGACCCTTGTTTATCTATGTGAACAGCACCTCTGTTACCTCTCCTGAAGTTGTCGAGTTTGTAAACTACTATATTGACAATGCAGGTGAATTATCAAAAGATGTAGGTTACATTCCGCTTCCATCAGAAAATTACAGCGCTCAAAAAGCTAGTTTCAAAACTTTTGTTGAAAGTAACAAATAAGCAAAAGTTTTTCGATAACTAGGTGCCTTTTGGTACCTGGTTTCTTTTATAAATAATTACTTGATGCGGAAAATCAAAGAATTGATAATCGAAAAGTCACTTTTATCAAGTGCCTTAGTAACCATTGCAGTTACCATAGGGATTATTCTTGTATTATCTATCGAGGCTTTTCGCTTTTTCAGCGAGGTTTCGATTTTTGATTTTTTTACTGATACGCAATGGACACCTCTTTTCACCGAAAAGCATTTTGGGATTTTACCCTTACTGTCGGGCACATTGCTTACTTCGTTTATAGCCATAGCCTTTGCCTTGCCTATTGGGTTGTCTATTAGTATCTATTTAAGTGAATACGCCCCAAAAAGTTTTAGAAAATCGGTTAAACCTTTGCTTGAGCTATTGGCAGCGGTACCAACAGTAGTATACGGTTTTTTCGCTCTAGTGGTCGTGACCCCTTTTTTGCAGGAAATAATTCCGAACCTATCAGGATTCAACTCGCTTTCTGCAGGGCTTGTAATGGGAATAATGATCATTCCGTATATATCGTCATTAAGCGAAGATGCGCTACACGCAGTTCCTGACTCGTTAAGAGAGGCTTCGTACGGAATGGGATCCACAAAATTTCAAACGGCATTCAAAGTCATTGTACCTGCAGCCTCTTCTGGCATTATAGTTTCCATAATCCTGGCGATTTCCAGAGCTATTGGGGAAACCATGATCGTTGCCATAGCAGCAGGCCAACAGCCAAGATTGACTTTCGACCCAACTGTGCCTATTGAAACTATTACAGCATTCATCGTACAGGTTAGTTTGGGCGATGTACAACACGGATCCTTGGAATATAGAACCATTTTTGCTGCTGGTATTACATTATTTGTATTCACTTTTTTATTGAATACCCTGAGTTATCGGATCCGAAAAAAATACCAGGAGAAATATGAATAGTATCCAAAAAAATAGGGTTAAAGATCAGCTCTTCAAATACTGGGGGATTTTTTGTACCATAATTGGTTTAGTCTTGCTTGTGGTTTTCATTGGTGATATCTTAATTGATGGACTACTAAGAATAGATTGGGAATTTATCACCAACCTTCCTTCACGAAAGCCAGAAAAATCAGGTATTTACACCGCATTGATGGGTAGCATATGGATTTTGTTCTTTACCACAATAATAGCCTTTCCTTTGGGAGTCGCAGCAGGAATATACTTAGAGGAATACAGCAAGAAAAATAAACTTGCCGGATTATTGGAAATTAATATTTCAAATTTGGCAGGTGTACCTTCAATCATTTATGGTCTCTTAGGATTAGAAGTCTTTGTGAGGATTATGAACCTTGGGGCTAGTGTACTTGCAGGGAGTTTAACACTCTCTTTGTTAATTCTCCCAATAGTAATTGTAGCAACTAGGGAAGCAATAAAAGCCGTGCCATCATCAGTGAAAGATGCTTCCTATGCTTTAGGAGCTTCAAAATGGCAAACGATTTGGCATCAAATTCTCCCTGCTTCAAGTGGGGGTATATTAACTGGGGTTATATTAGCACTTTCAAGGGCCGTGGGTGAGACCGCTCCATTGATTGTTGTTGGCGCCTTGGCGTATGTGCCTTTTGCACCAGAAAGTCCAATGGACGAATTTTCGGTATTGCCGATTCAAATATTTAACTGGATTTCAAGACCACAACACGGCTTTATAGAAAACGCCGCTGCGGCCATTATTATATTGTTGTGCATAACATTTATAATGAATGGTATAGCAGTCTATTTTAGGAATAAATGGCAGAAGAAATGGAAATAATTATGGAAAAACCTATAAAAGAACCTACGATACTGGATAGTGTGATTGATCCATCTTTAAAGAAAAAACCTAAAATCGAAGCCACTGGTTCTAAAGTGTGGTATGGAGATTTTCAGGCTATTAAAGGAATCGATATGACCATCAAGGCGAATTCGGTAACAGCCTTTATTGGCCCTTCAGGTTGTGGTAAATCTACTTTTCTTAGACTATTCAATAGAATGAATGATTATGTCGATAGCTTTAGAATGGAAGGTAAAATCAAAATTGATGGGAAAAATATTTACAAAAAAAAGGTGAATGTCGAAGAGCTTCGGAAAGAAGTCGGAATGGTTTTTCAAAAGCCCAATCCATTTCCAAAATCTATTTTTGACAATGTTGCCTACGGACTAAAAATTCAAGGAATAAAAGATAAAAAATTCATCAATGAAAGGGTGGAAAAAGCCCTAAGACAAGCCGACTTATGGAATGAGGTAAAAGACGACCTAAAAAAATCGGGATTGGCCCTGTCTGGTGGCCAGCAGCAACGTTTGTGTATTGCAAGAACCTTAGCTGTGGAACCTTCCATTATTCTAATGGACGAGCCAACCTCATCATTGGATCCCATATCAACAGCGAAAATAGAGGAACTCATTTTTGAATTGAAAAAGAAATATACTATAGTTATAGTTACACACAATATGCAGCAAGCAAGTAGGATCAGTGATTATACTGCATTCTTCTATATGGGCGAGCTTATTGAATTTGATAAGACAAAATCAATTTTCACCAATCCAAGTAAAAAACAGACCGAGAATTATATTACAGGTCGATTTGGATAAAACTTAAAAACATGGATAACGCAGAATATCAACGAGAGGCATTGAATCAATCGGCATTCGATATGCTCACCTTATGTACCTCACAACTCGGAAAAGCAATTGAAGCTTTTGTAAGCCATGACAGTGATTTATCTGAAGAGGTAATCCATAGGGAAAACAGGGTGAATGCAATGGATATCAAAATCGAAAAAGATTGTGAAAAATTCCTCGCACTATTTACTCCAGTAGCTGTGGATCTACGATTTATTATGGCCATTATCAAGATAAATTCAGATTTGGAAAGAATCGGGGACCACGCATTTAACATTGCCAGTTATGTGGTTGAAGAGGAGAAAGCCATTCCTGCACATTTATTTAAAGCCGTTGAATTTGAAAAAATGCTCGAGACCATCAAATCCATGATGTATAATATTACCATTGCCTTTGAAGAAAAGGATGTGAAGACGGCACGCAAGGTCTTTAAAAAGGATAAGGTACTTGATAAAATCAATATCAGATCGTTTAGGATTCTTGAGGAAGAAATCCAGAAAGATACGAACGTCATCAAAGAAGCGCTATTCCTATTCTCTGTAATAAAAAAACTGGAACGCGTAGGGGACTTGATAAAAAATATCGCTGAGGAAATCATTTTTTATACCGATGCCGAAATCTTAAAGCACAAGAGAAAGAAATAACCGCTTTATCAATAAGATTAATACGTTTAAAAGTTTGCTGATTTAACAAATTCATAACGATTTCTTAACTTTGGATGTCTGAACATAAACTATGTTTACGACGTTACTTTCAACAATTTATTATTGGTCATAAATCGATAGTTCAAATTGATTTAAGTTATTTTTCTGTATACATACACGGACTGATAATTAAATGTAACACTTACAGAAAATGCGCATTTTTAACTGATAAAAGTCATATTTTATATCAACTTATTTTATCAATTTTATATCTTTTACCAACCAAAATAGATTATGGACAATATTTA
>CBDUKE010000157.1:0-4771 GCA_965367725.1 uncultured Maribacter sp.
ACTCAACACTTAACACTTAACACTTTTACTACCCTGATTTGGTATATAAAAGAATTATGATCAATGATCATATTTAAATGATTGGCACAATTAAAATCTTAGTAAATTATCCAAGGATGACTTTCAATCCAAAAGATCCAATACAAGATCAATTGACTTTAGGAATTGGTTTTTAGCGTTTTTGTATTTACGCTCTACATTAATGCCCGTAAACAAGGTCATGAAAAGGTTTGTTATGGCTTTAAGATCCTTATCTTGATCATAGCAATCCCTTCTCCTCTAATGAGCCTTTTATTCGTTGATGGTTTTTCCAAAACTTAGTTTCTATTTCCTGTAAGAGTTGCTGAAATTCGGGCTTGTCTTTTACAGGGTCTATCAAAGGGTCAATTTTCAAGAATAGCAGGGTCCAATACATGTAATTGTCCTGTTGGGCAAACAATTTCATCTGTTCCAACGTCTTCTCGGTGTCTCCTTTATACGCATAGTACACGGCTAAACTTAAGTTTTTATAGATAGACTTATCATTATTTGCATAGTTCAGATACGAATCAAAAAACTTATCAGATTCAGCTTTCAATCCTACGTTTGCATATACAACTGCTATTTTTGCATCTTCCGAAGGGAATATATCCAATTGCTGGGATTCTCTGATATCCGTAAATTTTTTATAATAGTTGTAGGCATTTTGATAATCGCGTTCGTAATAATACATTTTCGCAACTTCCTGTAATACGTCTAAACGTGTAGTGTCTTTAGCAAAGGTTGTAACCAATAAATCTCTGGTTTGCGCGAGGTCCTCATTTTTGGCATACAAAATATAGGCCTTTACATATTGAGAAAATATATTTTCGGGGCTGTAGGCCAATGACTTGTTAATATGTTTTTCAGCGTCATCAACAAAACCAGATTGTATAAAGGCATTGCTCAGGTGTAGGTAAGTATAACTTGCCGTAATAGAATCCTGCGAAGCGATATCCAACTGAACTCCTTTCAGTGCATATTCAAGATATTTTTCGGTATCCGGCATATAGCTAGAATAAAAATGAGACAGAAGCTGAATGACAAAGGATGAATTCGGGTTGTATTCGAGGGCTTTTTCAAAATACGGCAAGGCCTGTGTATACTCCGCACTATTCAAATGGTATAGGGCTTTGGCAATGAGACTTTGTGCTGATTTAGAATCATATAATAAAGCCTTATCCGCATAATCGTTCACCAGCGATATATATTGTTTTTCAGCCTGAAAGGCGTCTAAATAGTAATAGGAAATGGCGATATCTGCATAGGCCAGTGAAAATTCATTATCATATTCTATGGCTCTCTTAAAAAGCGGAATGGCTGCTTCCAAACCTTCAATATTTCCCAGTAAGAATAAGTCTCTTGCTTTTAAGTAATAGTCATAGGCCTCCAGATTATCTGTTGGTTTTTTATTGATCCTGGCTTCTTCTTCTGGCGTAATAATAGCCTCTATTTTAGTGGCAATATTTTTAGCAACTTCTTTCTGCAACTCAAAGATATCAGTTGCTTTTCGTTTGTATTGTTGTGCCCATAAATGCTTATCACTGGAAGCTTCAATCAACTGAATATTCAACAGGATCTCATCACCTATTTTCTGGCCACTACCTTCTACAAAGTAACTCACATTCAACTCCTTGGCAATCTCAGAAATAGTCTTGGTATTGTTTCTGAATTTTTCAACGGAGGTACGGCTTATGACCCTCATGTCTTCAATCTGTTGTAGGTTATTCAAGACCGATTCCATCAAACCATTCACGATATAAACGTTGGAGGCATCATCGCTGTCATTTTTGAAAGGCAGCACAGCAATAGATTTTTCAAGTTCTGGATTAAGCTTTGTCTGATCGCTACTGCTGAATAACTTGGGATAGGCGAAAGTCGCAATGACAATGAGTAGCACCCCAATAAGTACCGAAAACAAAATAACTTTTTTTGGGTATGCACCTCCTTGTTCAGTACCTCCTTCCTTGCTGATCGACGGGGTCTTGTGAATGCCAGTCGGTGTTATATCGAAAATCCAAGAGAATAGTATGGCTATCGGGAAGCCTATTGCCAAAAGCACGATAACCAATGTCATAATCCACTGTGGAAGGTAAAGTGGTTCGATCAGGACACTTAATAATTGGAGTATGGCAAAAGAAATGGTGGCATAAATAATAATTACCTTAACCACTTTACGACGTTTTAATTCTTCCCAGAATCCCATGTTTTTGACTTGGTCAACATTTGTCTGTGTTTCCAATTGATCGCCCTGTAGTTCAGCATCATTAAAATCCCGTTTTGCCGCCTCCCCGGGTGGATATCCATAATGGTCATGAAAACATTTGATAAAGTAAGATGTGCTGCCAAAACCAACCTCATATGAAATTTCTGAAACCGTTTGGTCGTTCTCCTTTAACATTCCCATGGCATTTTCCAAACGCACCTGCCTGATGAACTGACTAACCGATTGCCCGTTCAGTTTTTTTACCTTACGCAGTAAATTAGAACGACTCATCCCTATTTCATTCGCCAGCTCCGAAACTCCGAACCGTTCATCCGAAAGATTCTCCTCAATAATTCCGGTAATTTTATTTAAAAAATCATTTTCCATAGCGCTTCGATCGGGCGGGGATTATTGGTTTCAACTAAAAAGTATGTTGAAAATTCTCTTTAAATATACAGATTTCGAATAAAGGGTCCATAGCTATGCCCCATAAAACCACTTTTTTAAACGTACTATTTATTTAATAAAAGAAAGCCTTTCTTTATCTCTTGCGTCATAATTTATATCAATTCGTCATATTTTATAGGGTATAAGCGAAACTTGATATTCTTTGGCTCATGATTGATTGGCGCTGCGTCATCGTTTACCAGACCTTTACACTATCAAAACATTATAAATTTTTAAAACAATAATATTATGAAAACACAAAAAATCATTTTTAGAAAAGCAGCCACTACAATCTTATTGGTAACTGCATTAGTAAGCATTAATTCATGCCGAAGTCAGGAAGAGAAATCCACGAATAAGACTACTGCTTCACAAACAAGTGTAAAACCACCGAGTGTTGATATCCATACGGCTACATTTATGGGGAATCTTGACGCGGTTCGTCAACACATTAATGCAGGTTCTGACCTCAATGTTAAAGATCAATACGGATCTACGCCATTGATCATTGCTGCCACTTTTGGGAAAACCGACGTGGCTATATCATTAATTGAAGCCGGCGCTGACATGAACATCGCTAGCAATGAAGGGGCAACACCACTACATACGGCTGCTTTCTTTTGCCGCACGGAAATTGTAAGGGCTTTGTTAGAAAAAGGTGCTGACAAAACACTCAAGAATAACTATGGTTCCACTCCATTGGAAACAGTGGCAGGTCCTTTTAATGAAGTTAAGGGAATCTATGACCAGTTCAATAAAAATCTGGGGCCATTAGGATTCAAATTAGATGATAAACATCTGGAAATGACCCGTCCTAAAATTGCAAAAATGTTGCAATAAGCAAATGCATTGCTCACAAAGAAAGTAGAAGAATAATTATAAAGAGCATCATCATAACCAAAAATAAAAGAACATCATGAACCCAATAACAAGAAGATACGATATAGACTGGTTGAGGGTAATCACCATAGGATTGCTATTGATCTATCATATTGCCATAGTGTTTCAGCCATGGGGTGTATTCATAGGTTTTATCCAAAGTGAAAATTCATTAGAATCCATTTGGATACCCATGTCAATGATCAATATATGGAGAATACCTTTACTGTTCTTTGTATCAGGTATGGGGGTCTGCTTTGCCATCAGAAAAAGGAATTGGAAACAATTGATAGTAGAGCGAACGCAACGGATTCTTGTGCCTTTCTTATTCGGGATGTTATTCATAGTGCCAATACACGTGATGATCTGGCAACAATACTATAATCAGGATATTGTTTTTGCCCCACAAGAAGGACATTTATGGTTTTTGAAGAATATATTTATCTATGTAATCCTGTTGTCTCCGGTTTTCTTTTACTTAAAAAATCATAAAGACGGAATCGTCAACAGCGGGTTAAAAAAACTGTTCAGCAATCCTTTAGGCTTATTACTGATTGTGGTTGCCTTTATGTTAGAAGCGGTCTTAGTAGATCCTGAAGCCTATGAGATGTACGCCATGACGTGGCATGGATTTTTCTTGGGCATGTTGGCATTTTTATTTGGTTTCAGTTTTGTTCTAAGCGGCACTACATTCTGGCCCACTATATTAAAATGGAGATGGCTATTTATTATACTAGCCTTGATTCTTTTTATAATTCGATATACACAATTCGAGCTTAAAGCTCCTAATTATCAGATGGCTATTGAATCATGCATGTGGATCTTTGCTGTTTTTGGTTTTGGTTATAAATACTTGAATCATCCTAGCAAAACACTGAGTTATTTGAGCCAGGGTGCTTACCCTATATATATCATACACATGATCTTTTTGTACCTGGGCTCATTATTGATATTACCACTGGAAATACCAACGCTATTAAAATTCATCTTAGTTATTGCATTTACATTTATAGGATGTTTTGCTTTGTATGAATTGATTAGAAGAGTTCCTTTTTTAAGACCCCTATTTGGATTAAAAAAAATGAACTCCCCCAACATAAAAAAAATTGTTTTGACAAAGTAGTTTCGAATGTAATGTAAACACCGTGTATAATTAATTGATTGGTGGTGTTTAAAGAGTATCAATTAATTATACACAAACCTTTGTCACCGCATTTAACC
>CBDUKE010000158.1:0-4767 GCA_965367725.1 uncultured Maribacter sp.
CAGTTACTTGTATCTCCTTACCAGTGTCATTGATTAAGGTAGATTTTTTTACAAACCCGTATGCATTGCTCGAGCTCCATTGGTATCTGAAAGTAAGGCCTAAATCTTCATTGATTTCCTCAAAAACAACCTTGTTCCCATACGTATTTTTATACAGATTTCTTTGGGTCTTATATATTCCGACATATCTAGTTGAAAATGGTTCCCATAGATAGGTTTTGCCAACAGCATGTACTTGAAGAATGGTTTTACTTCCCGTAATTTCTGCTGATTCAGTAATTTTATCATCTGTATAATAAGGGAATAATGATGATTCACTGTCTTTTCTTCCTGCGGTCAAGCCACCATTGCTCGAAATAAACATCCAATGGTTTGAATCGCTTACAATGCTCATAAAGAAAGGTCTCATGGCATCACTATTGGAGATTTTATAATAACTTTCGTTATCAAAATCCACCAATTTCCCTTTTATATCATTTGCTTCAAAAGAAACTTTATTGGTTCCTAAAAACATCTGGTTTACTGTCATTCTAATTCTTATTTTCTAATTAACAATTCTTCAACTTCTTCCAACGTTTTGCCCTTGGTTTCTATAACAAACTTATAGACAAAGAAAATTGCGCAAAGCGAAAGCAGGGCATATATAGCAAAAGTGACTGTTGGTCCTAGATTTGATAATTCCCAAGGAAAAACCTGTGTTACCGAAAAACTTATCAATGAATTGAAAAAACCGACAACCGATATTGCTATTCCCTTTATTTTACTTGGAAACACCTCTGAAATCAACGTCCACATTACAGGTCCCAATGAGATAGCAAAAGAGGCTACATAAAGTAAAATTGCAATCAATACCAATGTTGCGTTGATCTGAATGAAATTAGTAATCTGGTTTCTCTTAAAATCCAAAAACTGATCTTCATTCAATTTAGTTTCAACTTGCTCAAAAAGTGCTGCCTGTCCGTCAAAGGATTTGCCCTTCAAGTCTGCCAATGCTGTTTTGATTTCTGTGTTGCTGATCTTATTCAATGTAGTTTCATTAAAATCATAGGTTGCATTGTTAAAGGCAAAAGCAGCCATCAATAAAGCAATAGTCATGAATGTAGTGCCTATAAGCAATAATGGCTTTCTACCTAATTTATCTATTAACCAAATGGCGACCAAAGTGAAAACCAAATTTGTAAGACCAACTACGATGGCTTGTAGAAAGGAAGAATCCGTACTACCACCTGCTTGTTCGAATATGGTTGGCGCATAATAGAAAATTGCATTGATACCGGTGATTTGTTGAAAGAATGCGATACCTAAAGCTATGATCATTATAGTTGCATACTTATTTTGGAACAAATCGGAAAGTTTACCTTTTTCCTCTTTTTTGGCCAGTCCTCTTTGAATTTCTGCTATCGTGATTTCGGCATATTCTTCGCCACCAATTTTTTGTAGTGTTTTCTGGGCCAAGTTAACCTTGTTCAATTTTAGGATTAGCCATCTTGGGCTTCTAGGAACTGTCCAGAGGGCTAAAAAGTAGATTATTGCAGGAATTGCTTCCACCCCAAGCATCCATCTCCAACTTTCCCCCTCGATGTTGACCAAAAAGTAATTTGAAAAGTAAGCTACTGAGATACCGATAACAATATTCAATTGATTGAAGGATACCAAGCTACCCCTAAGTTTTGGAGGAGCTATTTCTGCAATATAAATAGGGGCAATCAAAATAGCCCCACCTATACCTACACCTCCAATAATCCTTGCAATGATAAATTCGGTATACCCAGTAGCCAGCGCTGACCAAGTAGCGGAAATTGCAAAAAGTGCTGCCACGATAATAAGCACTCTTTTTCTTCCAAATCTATCAGCCATAGGTCCGGCCAATAAATTACCCGCCATTGCACCAAAAATGACACATCCTACTGCAAAACCCAACATGGAATCTGTCATTTCGAAATATACAGTAACTCCTTTTACAGCTCCTGAAATTACGGCACTATCAAAACCCAACAAAAACCCTCCTAAAGCAACGATTAAGCTGATAAGAATGGTATAGGATTTATTCATTTTTATTACTGAATCGGCTTTTTGCATCTTATTTAGAGCTTAGTTGGTTGGCAACGTTTTATTGTTCTGGTCTTTATTTTTGTTCCTTATACTTTAAATGGATAGCACTATAGACTGAATGGCATGACCTGGAATGCTCACATTAGTGGTATTTGTATCAACGGTCACACTATAATCCAGAGCCTTATCACTTTGATTCATCGCTACAATGACAATACTACCGTCCTCATTTACGAACGCCGTCGACAATATACTATTTGCACTGGAAACACTACTAATTCTTTTAGCACCAGGTCGAATAAATTTAGAGAAGTGACCAATATAATAATAGGAATTCGTAAGCATGAGTTCGCCTGTTTTGGTATCTCCATGCGCTGGAGCAAAACATAGATTACCCACATGATTTGGGCCACCAGTCTCATCTAAAAGAATATTCCAATCGGTCCAGGCCACGGTGCCATTGTTAAAATCATTGATCATAGATCTGCCATAACGTTCGGCAAGTCTCACTTCTTCTATTTTATCAATGTCATATCCTTCGTTACACCCTTCGGTAAAAATCAGGTTTTTATCAGGAAATACCTCATTTACGTTCTGTACATTGTCGAACATGGGAATGCCGTCTTTCCAATCTTCATACCAATGAAAACCAGTTCCCCATACGTATTTTGCTGCCTCAGGATCATTTAAGATAACGCTTGCCCTTTGAAAAAGTAAATCCCTGTTATGATCCCATACGATGATATTTTTGTCTCCCATACCCGCTTTTTCCAAGGTAGGTCCTAGATAATTCTTCAAAAAGTCGCGTTCTTCCTCCGCTGAATATATACAGGATTCCCAACGTTGTACCGCCATGGGTTCATTTTGAATAGTTAACCCCCAAATAGGAATGCCCTCTGCTTCATAGGCTTCAATAAATTTCACATAATAATTTGCCCAAGGTTGAAAAAATTCTGGTTTAAGTTTTCCGCCCTGCAACATATTATTGTTGGTTTTCATGAATGCTGGTGGGCTCCAGGGACTGGCATACATGGTTAATTTACCTCCTGCGGCTGCAATGGCTTTTTTGGTAAAAGGTAATCGATATTGCCGGTCATGATCTATATTAAACGTTTTGAGTTCGGCATCACCTTCATCTACATAGGTATAACTGCCCGTTGAAAAATCGCAACTGTGTATTATAGTTCTGCCTAAAGAGTAGCCAATACCCTTTTCCTTGTCGTAATACGCTTCTAAAAATTTTTCCTGGCTTTCGTCTGAAAGTTTATAAAATGTTTCAGCGGCAGCATCTGTTAATGCGGCCCCTATGCCCATAAATGTCTGAAACTGCTTGTTTGGATCAACAAGAACATCAATTTCGGTTTCTAAGGGTTGTTTAAATTCACCGAATGCCAATTCTCCTGTCTTTGCAAGTTTTAGATCGGTTTTATGGGCGGTTGTATATATATTACCCTTCATTTGCGTTACGGTTATCTTTTTTTGTTCAGTTGCAGTTGTTACAGTTTCTGAATTTTCTTTGGTCTTGTTTGTGCAATTAACGAATAACAAAGCTAAAATTAGCAATGGCGCTATACTTGATAAGTAGTACCTCTTTTTTGTGCGTTCCATAACAATAAACGTTGGATTTAATTCAATAAAATAATAAATGCAGTCTTCTTTGACTTGTTAATTTAGGCAAAAAAAGGTTAGATGATAACATGCTAGCCTTTTTCCTAACTCAAAAAAAAACAGAACTAATTGTTATTGATACACCCTTATATAATCAATCTCCATAGTATCTTCTGTAAATGATGAGTCTATTATCCCGCCTAAAGAACCGCCCATGGCAACATTCATTATAAAAAAGAAATCGTTGTTGAAGGGAGTATTCGTGTTATTTACAAATGTGTTGTGCACTGGATTATCGTCTACCCAAAATTCAATTGTATCGGGTGTCCATTCCATGGTGTAATTATGAAAATCTGAAGTTGCCGTGGCAATTTCAATGGAGCCAGTGGGTCCGCCACCTCCTGAATTACCGGTATAGTGTAAAGTGCTCAACACTGTATTTGGATTATTTCCTACATGCTCCATGATGTCCATTTCACCACAAGCTGGCCAACCTACTATATTAAAATTTGCACCTAGGGTCCATATTGCTGGCCAAGTACCACCTGCTGAAGGAAGTTTGGCACGAACTTCAACACGGGCATATGTAAATTCCTGTAAATTTTCCGATTTGATTCTAGCTGAAGTATAACTACCAGCTCCATCGGTTTTAGCAGTTATTTTAAGGAATCCATCTTCAACTATGACATTTTCTGAATCATTGGTATAGGTTTGTGCCTCGCCATTTCCCCAACCGCCATCACCAAGATCGTATGTCCAATTTGTTGGATCGGGAGCGCCATTGATCTCAAACTCATCTGACCATGCTAGCTTCCAATCTTGGCCAGGCTCATACGTATATTCATTTTCGCTTGTGGTAGCGTTCGAAACTTTTTTCAGATCATCGGTACTTTTTCTCTTTTCTTTGTCAATACAAGAAATTAAAGTTATTGACATCATTGAGATAATTACAAAACCTGAAATTAATCTTTTCATCTTATCTAGTTTATTTGAAAATAATTTCTGAACCATTGATACATTGTATATTTTTTTATGAATTTATCCTGGGCTACAGTTATTGGTATACCCTCACATAATCAATTTCAAGGATGTCCTCGATAAAGCTTT
>CBDUKE010000159.1:0-4746 GCA_965367725.1 uncultured Maribacter sp.
CACTTGCACTACCAACACCTGGGAGTTTTACTTCGCGTACCATTTTACCCTCATAGTCGTATTGAAAAACCTTTGAAATGGCATCGACCATGTACTCGGCAAAGAAATAACCTCCGCCTGTATTCGGGGATAGCACATTCCCCGTTTCAGGAATAAAATCGACCCAATTGTCAGGGGTCGGTTTTGCAGCATCCACGGTGACAATCTTTTGGTTAGGGGCATTCATATTCGTAACGATATAAAGTTTTGAACCCACATTTTCAATTATGTAACTATCGGTATCAGTATGATCAAGAATGGTGACTAATTTACTATTGGGTTTGGTTAAATCCTTAATGAACAGCTTGTTTCCGGAGGTAGAAATAGAGGCAGTAATGATTAGATATTTACTGTCTTCGGTAACACCACCATAAACATATCTGTGTTTTTCTTGGGGAGTGGCACCAAAGACCACTACATCATCTTTTTGGGGAGTACCCAATTTGTGATAATACACTTTATGTTGATCGGTTTTAGCAGAAAGTTCGCTTCCTTTTGGCTTATCGTAGCTTGAATAGTAGAAGCCTTCATTGCCTTTCCAAGAAATGCCACTAAACTTTATATCAACCAAGGTATCCTCAACGATTTCTTTTGTTTCGGGGTTCAAAACAATCGCCTTGCGCCAGTCACTACCCCCTTCAGAAATAAGATAGGCTGCCATTGATCCGTCTTTGGTAAAACTAAGCCCCGATAACGAAGTTGTGCCATCCTCAGAGAAGGTATTGGGGTCTAAAAAGACCTCCGGTTCTTCTTCACCTTTTTGCCTATACACCACATACTGGTTTTGAAGTCCGTCGTTTTTATAGAAATAGGTATAATTTCCCTCTTTGAAAGGGGATCCTAATTTTTCATAGTTCCAAAGTACTTCAAGGCGATTTTTCAATCCCTCTCGAAACGGAATTTTGTCTAAATACCCAAAGGTGACATTATTTTGTTCTTTGACCCAAGCTTCGGTCTCCGGACTTCTATCATCTTCCAGCCAACGATATGGATCTTTGACTTCGGTTCCAAAATAGGTGTCAACTGAATCGGCTTTTGCCGTAATAGGATAATTCACAGGAATGGATTCTTTTTTGGTTTTGGAATTGCAGGCTATAAGAAGAAAAGCTGCAATAGGAAATAAGAAAAGTTTTTTCATGGGCAGTTTGAATTTACTAGCCTTAAAAATAACACAAAAAAAGCTTTGGGAGCTAGATTAAGCCTCCAAAGCTTTTTTTTATTTCAAAACAAATTAGTTATGCTTTAAACGAGTTCATGCTCGACTAAGTACTCAGCAATCTGCACGGCATTTGTTGCCGCACCTTTTCTTAAATTATCGGCAACGATCCACATGTTCAAGGTATTTCGCTGGGTTTCATCCCTTCGAATACGACCTACAAAAACCTCATCCTTATCATGTGCATAAATAGGCATGGGATAAGTGTTGGTATCCGGATTGTCCTGTACGGTTACACCAGGAGTATTATTCAATAGCTGGCGGACTTCATTCAAATCAAAATCATTGACGAATTCAACATTGACCGATTCTGAATGACCACCTGCTGTTGGGATTCTCACTGCGGTAGCCGAAACGGAGAATGTTCTATCATTGAATATTTTTTGAGGCTCTCGTGCCAGTTTCATTTCCTCTTTGGTATAGCCATTTTCCAAGAAAACATCACAATGGGGCAGTGCATTGCGACTTATGGGATACGGATAGGCCATTTCACCTTGTATGCCTGCAATTTCATTTTCCAATTGTTTAACGGCTTTTACCCCAGTTCCTGAAACCGATTGATAGGTAGATACAATCACACGTTTCATTTTATATTTTTCATGCAAGGGAGCTAAAGCCATAACCAATTGTATGGTAGAACAATTGGGGTTTGCGATTATCTTATCTTCTTTGGTCAACTCCTTGGCGTTGATTTCAGGGACAACCAATTTTTTAGTTGGATCCATTCTCCAGGCTGAGGAATTATCCACTACAGTGGAACCGACCTCGGCAAATTTCGGTGCCCATTCCAATGAAGTATCCCCTCCGGCCGAAAAGATTGCGATATCAGGTTTGGCTGCTACAGCCTCGCCAAGTCCTATTACGGTATGTTCTTCGCCTTTATACCTTAATTTTTTACCTACTGACCGCTCTGAAGCAACCAATAACAATTCTGTAATTGGGAAATTTCGTTCTGCCAATACCTTAAGCATTACTTCACCAACCATACCTGTGGCCCCTACAACTGCAACTTTCATTATTTCTTTTATTTAGTAGGCAAATGTACTTCAAGGATGATGAATGGGCAAGATAAAATATAGTGAATATACAAAATATAACAATTAGTTATAAATACAACAAATTGTAATTAGCCTATTAGCGTTGCGTATACTGCAAAAGAAAACCGGCCCTTTATTCAAAGGGCCGGTTTGGTTAATTCGTAGTGTAGCGGTATGCCCTGAACATTATTTTCAGGACTTAGCTTGTATTACTTCTTCAAAGAATCACGAATCTCTGCAAGTAATTCCTCAGCCGTTGGTCCTGCTGGTGCTGGTGGCGCAGGAGGAGTCTTCGACTTGTTATAAGCTTTTACAATGATAAACATAACAAAACCTACAATCAAAAGGTTTACAATGGTGTTCACCCATTTACCCCAGCGAATAGCGTTTTCAGCAACATAACCTTCAGCTCCTTCTACTCCAGAAGCTTCGGTAAGCACAACTTTTAAGTTTGCAAAGTCCATTCCTCCGGCGAAGTGCCCTACAATTGGCATGATAATATCAGCCACAAATCCATTTACAACAAGGCCAACGGCACCTGCCAAAATAACAGCAACTGCAAAATCAATTACATTGCCGGTCATAATAAAATTCTTGAATTCTTTTAACATTTTAGTGTTTTTTATAGTTAATTATTAATGTTGGCGCAATTTAGTTAAAAAAAAGTATCTTAACAAAATGTTAAAGAAATTTCTAAACTCGCTTATAAATGCGTTTTACACGTTGTGAAATGCCCGTTATCAATTCATAGGAAATGGTGTTGGCCGTTGCTGCAAAAGATTCTGCAGTAGGTTGCTCGCCAAAAATAATTACTTCGTCCCCTTCTTTACAGTCGATGTTGGTCACATCGATCATGATCATATCCATACAGACATTCCCTATAATAGGTGCCATTGCACCATTCACATTTACAAAAGCCTTACCATTCCCGTATTGTCTTCCTATGCCATCCGCATGCCCTATTGGCAAGGTAGCGGTAACCCTATAATTATCTGAAGTGTAGCCCCTGTTGTAACCTACGCTTTCATGAGGGGCTATTTTATGTATTTGGGAGATGACCGTTTTTAGGGTAGCAATGGGTTTCAATGCCGTATCAATGTCTTTGTCGTTACCAAAACCGTAAAGACCAATACCGCTTCTCACCATATCATACTGCGCTTCGGGATAATTAATAATGCCTGAAGTGTTCAAAAGATGTTTTTGAGGTTGATATCCCAATTTTTCATCAACCTTTTTTGCAATTTTTTCAAATGATGTGATTTGTTGCTTGGTAAATTCTATTTCATTGCTGTCTTCAGAAGCAGCCAAATGTGAAAAAATGGAAACGATCTTAATTTCATTGCTACCCTTGCTCTGATCAATTATATAATCAACGTCATTCTCGCTAAATCCTAATCGGTTCAACCCAGTATTGAATTTAATATGTACAGGATATGATTTTTGGTTGTGCTTTTTACAGGCATTAAAAAACGCTCTTAAGATTCTTGGAGAATAGATACTGGGCTCAAGACAACGTGCGATAAGCTTTTCAAAATTGGCAGGCTGGGGATGAAGCACTAATATAGGTGTCTGTACACCTGCATCGCGCAAGGCGACACCCTCATTAACGTAAGCCACTGCTAAATATTCAACACCTAAATGCTCCAATTTTTTCGCGATTTCAACGGCATCAGTACCATAGGCGAATGCTTTTACAACGCCCAAAAATTTTGTTTCAGGTTTCAATCTGTTTCGTAAAAAACGGTAGTTGTGTTCTAAGGCATTTAAATTGATCTCTAAAACAGTTTCCAAAGTCCTAGCCATTGGCATCTTTTTTAGTTTGGGGAAATTCCTCGATATCCACATCAATTTCCTTGACTCTTTCCTTTAGCATAGCCTTGTAATACGCTGCCCTACTCAAAGGTTCATATTCTCCTGTTTCCCCCAATAGGACCAGATCGTCATTATGGGCTTTTCTAAAACTGTAATTGGCCAAATTTCCAGTTCGTGTGCACACCGCATGTACTTTGGTGACATATTCGGCAGTAGCCATAAGTGCAGGCATTGGACCAAATGGGTTTCCCTTAAAATCCATATCCAAACCAGCAACAATGACACGCACTCCTTTATTGGCAAGGTCATTACAGACAGTCACGATTTCATCATCAAAAAATTGGGCTTCGTCAATTCCAATTACATCACAGGTATCAGCCAAAATTCGAATATTTGCCGATGCGGGAACAGGTGTAGAGCGTATTTCATTGGCATCATGTGATACGACCATTTCCTCATGGTATCTTTTATCTACCATTGGTTTAAAAATCTCAACTTTCTGTTTCGCAAATTGGGCACGCTTGAGCCTGCGGATCAATTCTTCGGTCTTACCAGAGAACATAGAACCACAGATAACTTCTATCCAGCCGAATTGTTCCTTATGATTAACGGTATTTTCGAGAAACATTTTGTAATTTTAGA
>CBDUKE010000160.1:0-4710 GCA_965367725.1 uncultured Maribacter sp.
GTTGATCCAGCGTTTTTCGTACGATTGTATAGTTGCGTTTTCGCAGGCGGAAACAAAAAGGGATGCTTTGCCTTCGCACAAGGCATTGGGGGTGCGGTGCTTGCTTATATACGATTTTATCTTTCGTACGTACTGTATTTTTTACTGATTTAAGTCATATGAATTCGGAATACTTCGGTATAATTTTGATGATGTAAATTGAATAAGAAATGAAAAAATATCGATGGTTGATCATTGTTTTGATTATAGCGATAGCTGCCATAGGCTATTTTTATTTGAGACCAAAAATAGACGTCAAAAACTTGGACTATACCTATACGTCTTTACAAAAAGGGGATATTGAGGCCAGCGTTTCAAGCACAGGAACATTGGAAGCCATTAATACCGTGGATGTAGGTACGCAGATATCGGGTACCATTGCCAAAATTTATGTTGATTATAATGATAGGGTAACGGCAGGGCAATTGTTGGCGGAAATGGATATGAAATTATTGAATACCTCATTACAGTCTGCGAAGGCAAATCTGGCGGTAAGTCAGGCCCAATTGAATCAGGCAGAAGATCAATACAAAAGGAACACAGCCTTGTTTGAAAAGGACGTTATCGCCGAACAGGAATATAACAACTCAAAATATGCGTATGAACAGGCCAAAAGCGCCAATCAAGCTGCACGAGCTTCAATGACCAACGTACAGGTAAATATTGGGCATGCTAAAATATCTTCACCAATTAATGGCATCGTTATAGAAAAAACGGTTGATGAAGGGCAAACAGTTGCTGCTAGTTTTGCCACCCCAACAATGTTCACAATTGCAGAAGACTTATCTAAAATGCAAGTTTTGGCTGATGTCGATGAAAGTGATATTGGTTATATAAAAGATAGTATGCAGGTGCGATTTACAATACAGACCTATCCAGATGTTGTGTTTTATGGCAAAGTCAGTCAAATTAGATTGCAACCCATAGCAATCAATAATGTGGTTAACTATCAAGTTGTGATAGACGTTGACAATAAAAAGAGGTTATTGATACCCGGGATGACCACCAATATTGAATTTATCACCAATACCGCAAAGAATGTATGGCTTATTAACAATTCGGCATTGCGTTTCAGGCCCAATGAGGCATTGCTTGAAAAAATTAAGCCAGTGTTGGAAGAAAAAGCCAAAAAGTCGTTGCCAGATTCCCTTCAGGCAAGATTTGATGACGCCATTAATAATGAGGAGCTCTATACCCCTGCAAATTTCAAAAAAGATCTACCGGCGAATATCAATGGCTTCTTTTTTAAGAACAGTGAGGGAAACTTGGATTTTAAATTTATTGAAACAGGGATTAAAATTGGGCTGCGGTCAGAGGTAAAACGCTTTTTGGACGGCTCCGAAATATCGGACAACATAAAAGCTATTAATGGCATTAAATCCAAAAAATAGAAAATATGCCAGTTAAGAAAGTCATAGAGACCAAAAAATTAAGCCGGGTATTTAAAAATGGTGCGATAGAAGTGCATGCACTTACCGATGCCGATATACTCATTGAAGAAGGGGAGTTTGTAGCCATCATGGGCGCATCGGGATCTGGAAAATCTACCCTACTGCATATCTTGGGTTGCTTGGATAAACCTACCTCTGGCCAATATATTTTGGATGGCGTTTACGTCAATGAGCTGGATAAAAATCAATTGGCCGATATTAGAAATCAAAAAATAGGTTTCATATTCCAAAGTTATAATTTGTTATCCCGAACCACAGCCCTGGAAAATGTAGAACTGCCATTGATCTATAACAGAACGGGGTTATTTTCAAATTCAAAGGAATTGGCTAAAAAAGCATTGGATCAGGTGGGTTTATCTGATCGTATTTACCATAAAACCAATGAGCTTTCCGGAGGGGAACAACAACGGGTAGCCATTGCCCGATCTTTGGTCAACGACCCAGCACTTATTTTGGCAGATGAACCCACTGGAAACCTGGATAGTAAAGCCAGTATTGATATTGCCGATCTCTTTGTACAATTGAATGATAAAGGAAAAACAATTGTAATGATAACCCATGAACCTGAAATTGCGCAGTTTGCAAAGCGTATGATCTATTTAAGGGATGGCTATATCTTAACCGATAAGATCATAGAAAATAGGAGTACCAAGAAGTTTGCACTTAAGGAATTGGAAAAACCATTAGCATCTTAAATTAAAGGGATGAGACGATTTTTGAAAATATTCGCAGTGGCTTTTCAGGCCATTAACAAAAATAGGACCCGAAGTTTACTTACCACCTTGGGAATCATTATTGGTGTTGGTGCGGTTATCATGACAATATCAGCCGGTGAAGGCGCAACCCTACAGGTGCAAGACCAAATATCCGGGTTAGGAACCAATTTATTAATGATCAATACCAAAACGGAACATAGAGCGGGAATGAATGTCAGAATGGGAAGGCCCATAGATGAAAAGGATTTTGATTTGTTGCAAAAGAACTCGGTATGGCTGACCAAATTATCACCAATGGTGGCCAGTGGAGCTCAGGCCATAGGCCCAAATGGTAATAAATCAACAACCGTTTACGGCGTATCCCAAGAATACTTTGATATTTTGAGCCGGGATATTTCTTCAGGAGATGCCTTTACCGAGGAAGATGTTAAGGCGGCCCGTAAGGTTTGTGTGATCGGGGAAACCATCAGAAATGAATTGTTCGCGGGTCTAGACCCAATAGGAAGAAAAATCAGGATTGACAAAGTACCATTTACCGTTGTCGGCTTATTGAAGGAAGAAGGGAAAGGAGCCATGGGGCAAGATCAGGATGATATGCTCATTGCGCCTTATACGACCATACAGAATAGATTATATGGCCATAGAAGAGGTTACAATATGATCATGGCCAGCGCTATGAGTGAAGATCATATCGTTGATGCCGAAATTGAAGCTACAGAACTTTTAAGGGAGTCGCATCGCATCATAAGTGGTGAAGCGGATGATTTTGAAATAACAACACAAATTGAATTGCAGGAAATAACAGGTAATGTAACCGGAATATTAACCATTATATTAGGGGCTATAGCCAGTATTTCACTCATTGTTGGTGGCATTGGCATAATGAACATTATGTTGGTCTCAGTAACCGAACGTACGAGGGAAATAGGTACCCGTTTGTCCATTGGTGCCAGGGAAAGTGATATTTTGACCCAATTTCTAATCGAAGCGATTGTCTTGAGTTTAGCAGGGGGCGTATTGGGCGTTCTTTTAGGAATTCTCGGAAATCAGATCATATACCGCATCACCGATTTTTATATACCCACGGCAGTTTATTCCGTATTAATAGGTTTTGGCTTCTCGGCCTTGGTGGGGGTGGCTTTTGGCTATTTCCCCGCACGAAAAGCGGCCAAACTTAATCCTATTGATGCCTTGCGATATGAGTAATAGTAAAAATATTTTGATTGCAGTTTGAGGCCTCTTAGGGTGCAAATGTAAACTGCAGTATACCCATTTGGAATCAAGTCAGACAAAGGCTAAAAAAGATTGTTAAAAATGGAAAAAACTTTTTTTTATCCAAATTTTTTCGTATCTTCATTTCATAGTATTCAGGGTGCCTTCATTAAGTTAAAGGCTGAGAATCATACCTGTTGATTTGTGGATAATACCAGCATTGAAATACTATAGCAAAGGGAATGTAAAATGGGTAAAACCATTATCATTCCCTTTGTTTTTTTACTGACTTTCCAAAAATTAAGAGGTAATGGTCAAACGTTGGCAAGTAGGGCAGCGGAAAAAAGTCAACTAGACTGATATTCATCATTTTACAAATAGGTTACCGGCAGTATCTTCGATATATAATTGGTATATCAAGGAAAAAAAGTCTTCCCCCGTCATTTTTGCGCTACTATTGAGCGCCTCCCCATCATAACCGCAAGCTATCAGTTATAGCCAAACGGTTGTATTTGAAGTAACTGCATAAAGTGAAATGATATGAAATACAACACTATTGTTATCGGAGGAGGTTTGGCCGGATTAACCGCCGGAGGTACGCTCTCAAAATTTGGTAAAAAAGTCCTATTATTAGAACAGCACCACAAACCAGGTGGCTGTGCCACCACTTTTAAGCGGGGCGATTTCATCATTGAAGTCGGCCTGCATGAAATGTGTGGCCTAGAAAAAGATGGGGCAATAAAAAAGCAAATATTCGACATGTTGGATATTGATCAAGAGGTTGAATTGCTACAAGTACCTGAACTGTATGCTGTGCTTTCAGACAAAGAGAAGTTTGTGTTTCCACACAGCTATGAAGCTGCAACCAAAGCACTGATCGATAAATATCCAGAAGATGAAAAAGGGATCAAGCGACTTATGAAATTGCTTGCCGGTATACGAAGCGAAGGAGTCACATTGCCGCGCACACCATTGAAACGCAAGCTAATGTATCCGTTAATGCCCTTGCTTTATCCTAATCTTGTAGAAGCATCCCGTCATACGGTTGGGTCTTGGTTAGATAAGTACATTACCAATGAAAACGCAAAACTAGACCTGTTAGCACATATTGTTTATTGGGACGATGACCCTTACACCTTATCCATGTTCTACTACGGCCTGCCATTCTCTAGCTTCATTGGAAGCGGTGGTTACTTTATAAAAGGTGGCTCGCAACAGCTTTCCAATCAATTGGCAGCATACATTGAGAAACAAGGAGGTTGCGTTTTGTTGGGTAAAAAGGCAGAGAAGAT
>CBDUKE010000161.1:0-4696 GCA_965367725.1 uncultured Maribacter sp.
TGTACCAGTGAATGCCCGGCCAATCTAACAGGTAAGAAGCTTTCTCCCCGCAAGATCATGATGGATACCCGCGATAGGTTAGAGGAAGTCGGTACGAATTTAGATGCCAACAAGGGTATTTTTGTAGATGACGGAAAACAATTATTGGATGATTATATAACACGGGAAGAACTTTGGGCCTGTACTTCATGTAATGCATGTACAGAAGCTTGTCCTGTTAGTATTGATCCATTGTCCATAATTATGGATATGAGACAATACTTGGTTATGGAACAATCTGCAGCGCCATCAGATTTGAACAATATGATGGGCAATATTGAGAATAATGGAGCGCCTTGGCCATTCAATCAAATGGATCGGTTGAATTGGAAAGATGAATCTTAAAAAATAATTAATCCTAAGTATGGGAAGCGAATTGAAAGTACCAACAATGGCAGAGCTATTTGCCGCAGGACAACAACCTGAAGTATTATTCTGGGTGGGTTGTGCTGGCAGTTTTGACGATAGGGCAAAGAAAATCACCAAAGCCTTTGTTAAGATCCTAAACAAGGCCAATGTATCGTTTGCCGTGCTGGGAACAGAGGAAAGCTGTACTGGTGACCCGGCAAAGAGGGCAGGTAACGAGTTTTTGTTCCAAATGCAGGCAGTTACCAATATAGAGGTAATGAACGCCTATGAGGTTAAAAAGATAGTTACGGCATGTCCACACTGCTTTAATACCCTTAAAAATGAATATCCAGGATTAGGGGGTACCTATGAAGTGGTACACCATACCCAATTTTTAAAGCAATTATTGGATGAAGGACGAATTTCTATGGAAGGTGGCACCTTTAAGGGAAAACGAATAACATTCCATGATCCCTGTTATTTAGGCAGGGCAAATAATGTATATGAAGCGCCAAGGGATTTAATCAAGAAATTGGATGCTGAATTGGTAGAAATGAAGAGTTGTAAGACCAGAGGGTTGTGCTGTGGTGCTGGTGGCGCACAAATGTTCAAGGAAGCAGAGAATGGGGATAAGGAAATTAATGTTGAACGCACCGAACAAGCACTGGAGACACAGCCTGAAATTATTGCAGCCGCTTGTCCTTTTTGTAATACGATGATGACTGATGGTGTAAAGAGCAAAGAAAAAGAGGCCAGTATTGCTGTTATGGATATTGCGGAATTGATTGCAACAGCCGAGGATTTGTAAGTAGTTTTTATTATGAAGAAATACCTAGTTCAGAATACAGAGCATAACGATTCAAGGAACAAACGAATCAACTAATTAAGAATAAATCTATTATATGCTAGTGGAATTCAATGTCTTACCAGAATCATCAAAAGTTTGGATTTACCAAGCCAATCGCAGTTTCACCGCAGAGGAGCTAAAGGAATTGGGGCAGGAGTTAGATGCCTTTATTCAGGATTGGACAGCCCATGGCAGTGATTTAAAAGCGGGTTATGAAATTCGATACAAACGTTTTATCGTTTTGGCATTGGATCAAACTGATACAACAGCATCAGGTTGTTCAATTGATGCCTCGGTACATTTTATTCAGCATTTGGAAAAGAAATATAATGTGCAGTTGCTCGATAAGATGAATGTATCATACAAACAAGGCGAGTTCGTTGCCTATAAGCCTTTAATCGATTTTAAGAAAATGGCAAAGCAGAAAGCAGTATCAATGAACACCATTGTTTTTAATAATCTCGTTACCAATAAAGGAGAATATCTTGAGCATTGGGAGGTACCCGCCTCGGAAAGCTGGCATGGCCGATTTATGTAGCATGGTAATTGGTATTGTATTTGTATCCCCTTAACCACTAAATTTGTGGGATTCGATGAAATGCAATATTTTTTTTGATTGTAAGTTATCTCCTTAGACTGATTCAATATGCGCTTTTATAGCATTATTCCATTGTTTTTATTTTTTGTTCTTTGTGCAAATGCACAGCGCAATCCGTTGGTGGTAAAAGATAGTCTGGCACAGCAAAATTGGGTCGATGCCAAGTATGATGCCATGACCATGGATGAAAGGTTGGGGCAGTTGTTCATGGTAAGTGTCGCGTCCAATCAAGATAAGGCCAGTACAGAAAAAGTCAAAACCTTAATTAAAGAGCATCATATCGGGGGCGTTATTTTCTCAACAGGTGGTCCGGTCAGGCAAGCAAAACTTACAAATGCGTATCAAACTGCATCTAAAATTCCGCTTATGGTGGGTATGGATGCAGAATGGGGACTCGCCATGCGATTGGATTCCACATATGCCTTTCCATGGAATATGACCTTGGGAGCCATTACGGACAACGCGGTAGTTGAAAGAGTAGGGCATCAAATAGGTGTTCATGCCAAAAGATTAGGGGTGCACATTAATTTTGCACCGGATATAGACATCAATACAAATCCGTTAAATCCCATTATCGGGAATCGTTCTTTCGGCGAAGACCGAGACAATGTGGCTGATAAGGGAATTGCCTTTATGAAAGGAATGGAAAGTGCAGGGGTTCTTTCCAGTGGAAAACATTTCCCAGGTCATGGTGATACGGCAACAGATTCACATCATGAGTTACCATTGATTGATTTTTCCAAAAAGCGTTTGGATAGCCTGGAACTATATCCATATAGAAAATTAATCAAGGCAGGCCTAAGTAGTGTTATGGTGGCACATTTAAATGTCCCTAGCTTAGAGATAAAAAAAGAATGGCCATCGTCCCTATCAGAACAGATAATTTCAGGAATCCTAAAAGAAAGAATGGGATTCAATGGCTTGGTGTTCACAGATGCCTTGAACATGAAAGGGGTAACCAATCATGGTAAGGATGGCGATGTAGAGCTTGCCGCATTTATGGCTGGTAACGATATGCTGTTAATGCCCACGGAAGTTGCCAAGGCAAAAGAAAAGCTGTTAAAAGCCTATAATCGAGGAAGAATCACAGAGAAAAGATTATCCAATTCTGTAAAAAAGATACTTTTGGCCAAGTACAAAGTAGGTTTGCATAAATACAAACCTATAAATATCAACAATTTATATGAAGACCTGAACTCAATACAAAGTGATTTGGTCTACGAAGAGGCCATTGAGAATGCGATAACCGTGGTAAAGAACAAGTTTTATCTAATGGGTATCAAAAAGTTGGAAAATAAAAAAATCGCTTATGTAAAGTTTGGAGATGATAATAGCACGCCTTTCATAACCGAATTGAATAAATATGCCAAGGTTACCCAGGTCAATGGTAAAGACATTGCCACTTTAAAAAATAAGTTGAAAGCATTTAATCTGGTAATCATTGGGCATCACAAGAGTAATGAAAGCCCCTGGAAACCTTATAAATTCTCTAAAAAAGAACTTGGCTGGTTAGAGGAGATTGCCAAAGAGCGTACCTCAAACTTAATTCTATCGGTTTTTGCCAAACCTTATGCTCTATTAGACGTTGTTTCCTTCAAAAATATAGACGGAGTCATAGTTGCGTATCAAAATAGCGAAATCGCCCAGCAAAAAACCGCCCAGTTGATATTTGGAGCCATCGATGCCAAAGGTGTTTTGCCCGTTTCTGCCCATGCTGATTTTCCTGTTAAAACAAACGAGCAAATAAGCTCTTTAAAACGTTTGGGCTATAGCATACCGGAACGTGTGGGTCTTAGTTCCAAAAAGTTGGCAGAAGTTGATAAATTGGTTCAAGACGGATTGGATTCATTGATGTTTCCTGGAGCACAAGTTTTAATTGCTCGCAATGGCAAAGTAATTTATAATAAGGGATTTGGAAAACCCACTTATACATCAGCAGAAAAAGTAACTACAGAACATATTTATGATTTGGCTTCGATAACGAAAATTTTGGCCACACTACCCGTAATTATGAAGATGGAGGAACTCGGGAAGATAGCATTGAACGACACTTTTCAAGATTTAATACCCGAATATTCAGAGACCGCGCTGAAGAATGTAACCGTTTTGAAGGCACTTTCTCATTATGGTAGATTACCAGCATGGATCGCTTTTTATGTAAGTACGTTGGATAAGAAAAGAAAACCATCTTCAGAATTTTATAGAAATACGCCCATTGATGGATTTTCGATAAAAATAAATGATAATCTTTTTCTAACCGATGCCTATAAGGATTCAATTTATGATCGGATTGGCCGTCAAGAATTAAAATCCAATCGCTATAGATATAGTGATGTAGCTTATTATGTCATGAAAAAATATATCGAAAAGACGTATAATGAGCCATTGGACAGATTGGTTGATGATTTTTTGTATAAACCTCTTGGGGCATTTCAAACAAGTTATAATCCTTTGGAAAAATTCCCAAAGAATATGATAATTCCGTCTGAGGAAGATAAATACTACCGGTATCAGACCGTGCAGGGTTACGTTCACGATATGGGAGCAGCCATGCAGGGTGGAGTAGGAGGGCATGCGGGTCTTTTTAGCAATGCCAATGATGTGGCCAAGATCATGCAGATGTACTTACAGGGAGGAGCTTATGGTGGCACCCAATTTTTGGATGCTCGAACCATAAAAAAATTCAATACCTGTTACTTTTGTGATAATAATGTTAGACGCGGTGTGGGCTTCGATAAGCCTCAATTAAAGGATAAGGGCCCAACCTGTGGTTGTGTTTCCCGTAAAAGTTTTGGGCATAGTGGTTTTACGGGCACTTATACTTGGGCAGACCCTGATGAGGAACTTGTCTATGTCTTTTTGTC
>CBDUKE010000162.1:0-4683 GCA_965367725.1 uncultured Maribacter sp.
CTGGAGGCACCACAAAAAAATCCTTATCGTACGATAAGGATTTTTTGTTTTTATACTTATATCCCAATAGCCTAATCCCAAATTCTTTTTACTTCATTAATCGAAAAAGATTTCATCGAAAGTGCACTATCTTCTAAGTTTTCGACCGTCAAATCAGTATAATGGCTATTCGGAAAAATTTGTGAAGTCATCACATATTGCCCATTATTAATAAAAACTTCTACTGAAGACCAATCGATAAATACGCTCACTTCATATTCCCCGTCTGGTAAATTGGGAACTGGCATTTGTTGGATTCCCTTTCCAAAATCTTCTTGAAAGTCAACTATTCCCGATTTAGACCTATCAAGAAAAAATGTTTTACCCTCGCCCATCATAGTCAACAACAATTCATCGTTGGCACCATTACTGAACTTCAATTGAAAATCCTTTGAGGAGGTCGTAAACCTAATTTCTGATTGGTTCAAGTTTTTGGAAGTAATCAACTCTTTTGTTTTTGCCGCTAAAGTCAATTCTTTCATGGCTTTTTTGGAGACAATTGCATCGACACTCTTAATAGGATAATTGAACAAATGATAGTCGTCCCCAACTTTTTTCAATGATAATTTTCTGGGTAGGGTCATGGCACTTCGCCATTTTTCAGTGGGGGTATCCCGTGCGTATGACCAGTTACTCATCCATCCTATAAAAATAAATTCATCATTCGGGGCATTGCTATATGTGACACCAGCATAATTGTCCGTGCCAAAATCAAGCCATTTGATTTCCGTTTGATTTGTCGTGAAGGTGTTTCCGTCAAAATTACCGACAAAATACTGGGTACCACTACCCCCATTGGGCGCACCTGGGTTAATACTGATCAACAGCACCCATTTTTCTTCCCCATTACCCCCCTCAACTTTCATGGGAATCAAATCCGGGCATTCCCAAACACCACCATGCGCACCTATATTCTTGCCAAATTCACTCATCAAAACCCAATCCTTTAAGTCATTAGAACTGTAAAATTTTGCGTGGTCACCGGCCACTAAGGTCATAATCCATTTTTGTGTTTCTTCATGCCAAGCTACTTTCGGATCCCTAAAATCCTTAATTCCTTCATTGCCGATTACAGGATTCCCTTCATATTTGGTCCACGTATCACCATTGTCCAAACTGTAAGCAATCCCTTGGGTTTGGAAATCTAATTTTCCGGCCTTTTCCCCTTCCATTAGATGATATGTATAAATTGCCACAAGCGGAGGGTTATCAATTGAACCAAAACCTGAAGAGTTGTTTTTATCTACAACTGCACTCCCGGAAAATATCATCCCATGTTCGTCAGGATACAAGGCAATAGGTTTATGTTCCCAGTGCACCAAATCCTTGCTGGTGGCATGCCCCCAATGCATGGGCCCCCAAACGATATCATCGGGGTAGTACTGATAGAACAAATGATAAATTCCCTTATGGTAAACCATACCATTGGGGTCGTTCATCCATTTTTCCTCAGGTGAAAAATGAAATTGAGGTCGGTAAGGTTCATTGTAATAATCCGTCATAGTAGTGTCAGCCGTGATGGTTTGTTTTTGCTCCTTGTTTTTGCAAGATCCTAAAACAAGCATGACGGTAATTACCACAAGTAAATTCAATTTAAGTTTCATAGTACATCATTTTTATTGACCCTGTTAAGATAACAAAACACCTTTAATATAGTATCTTTACCCTTATTATTTTTTTGCCCATGAGAACTTTATTGCCTTTTTGTTTCATTCTTTTTTTGACCATTTCGGGGGTTGCACAAAAGAAAATGGATAGAATTATTAGAACCTTCAATAACGAATCGGTTCCTTATATACAGATTTCAGAAGCGATTGAAAAAGATAGCGTTGTCTTTTTGGATACTAGGGAAATTGTTGAGTTCAAAGTAAGTCATCTTAAGAATGCCGTTTGGGTGGGTTACGGTAAATTTGATCCACAAATTGTTAGGGATTCAATACCCAACACAAATACCCCAATCGTAGTATATTGCTCAATCGGAGTCCGATCAGAAAATATTGGTGAAAAACTACAGAAATTAGGTTATACCAATATTTTGAACCTATACGGCGGAATTTTCAAATGGAAGAATATGGGCTATCCTGTTTTTGATTCTATTGGCAATGAAACAGAAAAAGTACATGCTTATAATAAATTATGGGGCAAATTGCTGACCAAGGGCGAAAAGGTTTACGATTAAGTTCACACGCATTATGAGTATTATTGTACCCCAGAAGAATAAAAAAGACAAAAAAACCATTCACTACCATTTGGCCAATTCAAAAAACCTATTGCTCATTTTTACCAGAAATCCTATTTTGGGGCAGTGTAAAACACGATTGGCCGCGACAGTCGGCGACAAAGTTGCTTTGGATATTTACAGGTTTCTTTTGAACCATACATTTGCGATTACGAATGAACTTCCAGTGCACAAACAAGTTTATTATTCAAATGAAATTTGGGAAGATGATATCTGGGATAATTCTATTTTTGACAAACGTTTGCAGCAAGGATCAGATTTGGGTGAACGTATGGCAAATGCCTTCACAACAGGTTTTGAAGAAGGTTTTGAAAATATCATCATCATTGGTAGCGACATGTATGATTTGGATACAACAGACTTGAAGACAGCTTTTAATGCCCTAATGCAAAATGATTTTGTCATCGGTCCCGCTGAGGATGGCGGATATTATCTCTTGGGAATGAGCACGTTTAATGATTCCGTATTTAAAAATAAAACCTGGGGCAAGGAAAAGGTTTTTCAAAGTACCATGGATGACCTAAAAAATGAGAAGGTATACCAGTTGAAAAGCAAAAATGATATTGACCATTATGATGATGTAAAACATATTGAAGCCTTTAAACCCTATTTGAAGAATATATGATAATAACAGAGCAACAATTACAGGAATCTACCGATTACCTAATAGGTAAAGGGTTTGATAACCCAGAAATCGGTATTGTTTTAGGAACTGGTTTAGGTCAATTGGTCGATACCATTGAAGCCCCGATAACAGCACATTACAATCAAATTCCATTTTTTCCCTTAGCCACGGTCGAATTCCATTCAGGCAAATTGATATATGGCACCATTGAAGGTAAGAAGACCGTTGTCATGGAAGGTCGTTTTCATTTATATGAAGGTTATGATGATGTCGAAGTTACCTACCCCATACGAATCATGCACAAGCTTGGGATTCAGAAGTTATTCGTGTCGAATGCCGCAGGAGCCATTAACCTAGACTTCAAAAAAGGGGATATTATGCTGATTGAGGATCACATCAACTTACAAGGTGGCTCACCTTTGGCATTTGGCAATGTCGCCGATTTTGGTGACCGTTTTGTTGATATGAGTGAACCATACGATGTTTCTATGCGCAATAAAATACTGGCAATTGCGGAACGTGAAAACATCAATCTTCAAAAAGGGGTTTATGCTGCTGTAATTGGCCCACAATTGGAAACAAAGGCAGAATACCGAATGTTGAAGATCATTGGTGCAGATGCCGTGGGAATGAGTACAGTCCCAGAAGTAATTGTCGCCAATCATTTACGACTACCTATCCTAGCGGTATCAGTATTGACCGATGAATGTGACCCAGACAACCTATTAGCTGTTGATATTCAAGAGATTATAAGAATAGCAGGGGAGACAGAACCTAAAATGATCAAATTATTCAAAGAACTAATAAAGGAACTATGAGTTATTTAGAAGCAACTAACGATTTATATAAAGAAGCCGCTTTAACACCCGATGTAGGTCTATGTTGCACCACGAATCCCACTTGGCAGTTTCCTGGATTGTCCATTCCAAAAATCATGCAAGAGATGAACTATGGGTGTGGCAGTACGGTATCAGCACAGGATTTGGTGAATAATCCCAAAGTGCTTTATGTAGGTGTTGGTGGTGGAATGGAACTTTTACAGTTCTCTTATTTTTCCCGTCAAAAAGGGGGAGTTACCGGAGTGGATGTAGTTGACGAAATGTTGGAAGCTTCAAGACAAAATTTTAAGATTGCCGAAATAGAAAACGATTGGTTCAAGAGCGAATACGTGAATCTTGTAAAAGGCGATGCTCTAAACCTACCCATTGAAGATGAAAGTATTGATGTTGCAGCCCAGAATTGTCTTTTCAATATATTCAAGGCCGAGGACCTCAAGAAAGCAATCAGCGAAATGTACCGTGTATTAAAGCCAAATGGTCGTTTGGTCATGAGCGACCCTACTTGCGAGCAGCCCATGAACAATGAGCTGCGAAATGATGATAGATTAAGAGCACTCTGTTTGAGTGGTAGTATTCCTATCAAGGACTACGTAAAAGCCTTGACTGATGCTGGCTTTGGAACCATAGAAATTAGGGCTAGAAAATCATACCGGGTTTTATCTCCAAACCATTACCCCACCGATGAATTGATTTTTATAGAATCAATTGAGATTGCCGCCATCAAAGATCCAATGCCAGAAGATGGTCCCTGCATTTTCACGGGTAAAACAGCAATATATTATGGCGATGACGAATATTTTGACGATAATGCAGGTCATGTTCTTTTGCAAAACCAACCTTTGGCAGTTTGCGATAAAACTGCTGCAGCATTGGCAAAGACCAGTGGCCAAATACATATTAGTGAGAGTACCTGGCATTATAATGGTGGGGGTTGTTGCTAA
>CBDUKE010000163.1:0-4612 GCA_965367725.1 uncultured Maribacter sp.
AAAGCTTTATCGAGGACATCCTTGAAATTGATTATGTGAGGGTATACCAATAACTAATTTTATAGCACATTTTAGAGTAGAAAGGCTTGTAGATTTCTATTGACCTTTTTGTTTTAATACCTATATTTAATTCATCCAAAAAAACTTTAATTAATAACAGCCAGACTTTAATTATTTAACTAAAACCATAATATGGAACAACCCGAAGGTGTAATAAAAATGAATAAATCCTATACTATCCTAATCAGCTTAATAGTTGCTCTTGGTGGATTTTTGTTGGGTTTTGACAGTGCAGTTATTTCAGGAGCTGTAAAAGGAGTTACTGTCTATTTCGAAATGACAGATACCATGTTAGGTTTTGCAGTAGGATGTGTCATTTTTGGTGCTATGGCCGGTAATTTATTGGCAGGACCTATGGCCGATAAATTCGGGAGAAAGAGAGTGCTTATAATTGTCGCGGCACTTTTTGCAATATCCGCTAGTTGGTCAGCGCTGGCTACTGGGTATACCGAATTTATCATTGCAAGGATTATTGGAGGTGTAGGTATAGGTGGGGCTATTTTGATTGCCCCTATTTATATTGCAGAAATAGCTCCTCCAAAACTTAGGGGTAGCTTGGTATCCTTCAATCAATTGAATATTGTTATCGGTATCTCAGTAGCTTACTTTTCAAATTACTTTTTGGTCAACATCGAGGGGGAAAGTTGGAGATGGATGCTTGGGGTGGAAGCAATTCCTGCAATAATCTACTTTTTAGCCCTCTGGACAGTTCCTAGAAGCCCAAGATGGCTAATCCTAAAATTGAACAAGGTTAACTTGGCCCAGAAAACACTACAAAAAATTGGTGGCGAAGAATATGCCGAAATCACGATAGCAGAAATTCAAAGAGGACTGGCCAAAAAAGAGGAAAAAGGCAAATTTTCAAATCTATTTCAAACTAAGTATGCAACCATAATGATTATAGCTTTAGGTATCGCATTCTTTCAACAAATCACTGGAATCAATGCAATCTTCTATTATGCGCCCACAATTTTTGAACAAGCCGGAGGCAGTACCGATTCTTCCTTTCTTCAGGCCATAGTCGTAGGTCTTACTAATTTGGTCTTTACTCTGGTAGCCATTTGGTTAATAGATAAATTGGGTAGAAAACCTTTACTGCTCATTGGAACCACGTTCATGACGATAGCGCTTTTAATGGCAGCCTTTGCCTTTAATAACGCAACCTACGATTTTAATGAAACTACATTAAAGAAAATTGAGAGTCCTGAAATTAGAAATGCTTTGGCAGATCTAGAGGGCAAATCCTTTGAGGGCCAAGCTGCGCTTTTCACAGAAATTGAGCCTAAACTGAATTCGGAGCAGTTTTTGGATTTTAAACGGAACCAAATCACCAATTTTATTCAAATCAATGCAACATTGGTTTTAATTGCCATTCTTCTTTACGTTGCTGCGTTCGCTATTTCACTTGGTCCAGTTATGTGGGCCCTAATTTCAGAAGTATTCCCCAGTAAAATAAAGGGGATAGCAATTTCGGTTGTTGGTTTTTTCAACTCTTTGGTCAGTTTTTCAGTCACGCAAGTATTCCCATGGGAATTGTCTAACCTGGGACCTACAACAACTTTTGCCATTTATGCCTTACTTTCGTTCTTCGCCATTCTTTTTGTCTACAAATTCGTGATTGAGACCAAAGGCAAAACGTTGGAAGAAGTTGAAGAATTACTAATTAGAAAATAAAAAACAAAATGAAAAACGTATTGATCATACTTTCCTTTTTGATCATTTTTTCCTGTAAAGAGAATACAGCGGACAAATCGGAAAAAAGCGAGGCCAAAATATCAAATAGCCCAGCAAAAGTCGAAGTACAGAACAATAATGGTAAATTCAGGTTGTTGGTCAACAACGAAGAGTTTTATATAAATGGCGCAGGGCTTGAATTTGGAAATATAGGCGCCTTAGCCGATCACAATGGAAATTCTTTTAGAACCTGGCGTACTGAAAATGGTAAAAGGTCGGCTCTTGAAATCTTGGATGAAGCGCACGAAAATGGCTTAATGGTAACTATGGGTATAGAGGTAGCACGTGAAAGACACGGTTTTGATTATAATGATACTATTGCTGTAAACAAACAATTACAAGAAATCAAAGAACAAGTTTTGGCGTTAAAAGACCATCCAGCACTTTTGATATGGGGTATCGGCAACGAGCTTAACCTACACTATACCAATCCAAAAGTGTGGGATGCCGTGAACGATATTTCTAAAATGATTCATGAAGTGGACCCAAACCATTTGACCACCACAAGTTTGGCAGGCATAGCCCAAAAAGAAATTACATTGATAAAAGAGAGGTGTTCAGATTTGGATATTCTTGCTGTACAGATGTATGGCGATTTACCAAACCTCCCAAACTTGGTTAAAAAATTCGGTTGGACTGGCCCATATATGGTAACCGAATGGGGAGCTACTGGTCATTGGGAAGTCCCAACCACTAAATGGGGCGCCCCTATTGAGGATAATAGCACCGTAAAAGCAGCTAATTATTTAAAAAGATACAAAGGGGGCATTGCGGCCGATTCATTACAATGTGTCGGTTCCTACGTATTTCTTTGGGGGAATAAACAAGAAAGAACGCCGACTTGGTATGGTATTTTTCTAGAGGATGGAAAAGAAACCGAATCTGTTGATGTTATGCACTATTTATGGAATGGTACGTGGCCTGCCAACAGAACGCCACAAATAGAATCCTATACCTTAAACGACAAAACAGCCCTTGATAATATTGTCCTAGAAGCAAATCAAGAAGCAAAAGCCTTCGTTAGGATTAAGGATTTCGAAAATGACGTAATTGACTATACTTGGGGAATTTTACCAGAAAGTACTGATCTAAAAGATGGGGGTGATCACGAAGAACGTCCTGAAGCTTTACCTATCGATATAATAAGTCAAAACAACGGGGAACTTTCATTTAAAGCGCCAAAAAGTGGAGCCTACAGGCTTTTCATTTATGCGAATGATGGGCAAAACCATTCAGCCACCGCCAATATTCCCTTTATGGTCAATTAATTATATACAATCAATTTTTAGATATTGGGACCTCATTAAAAAAATATCTTTAACCAAGGTTTCACTTTTTTCACATCAAACTATTAAAATTTAAATGCACAGCGATCAATTATATATTGGAAATAATTCGGCCACTTTTAAGGAATTGGAAGTGGAGGGCAAATTAACCTCCATTGGCAATGAAAGCTATTACAAAATATCGAATAGTGATGCCATGAGACCTTTCTTTATGAGCATTGTAAGCGATTCTAACCATTGGATGTTTATTTCGAGCAATGGAGGCTTGACCGCAGGAAGAAAGAACAGCGACAACGCACTTTTTCCATACTATAGCGATGATAAAATCACTGAAACAGCAGAAATTACAGGAAGTAAAACCATCCTTCAAATACATGCTGATGGCAAAACCTATCTCTGGGAACCATTTTCCGCTAGATATGCCGGAATATATAAGACCCAAAGAAATCTGTATAAAAATAGGTATGGGAACAAGATTATTTTTGAGGAAATCAATGCAGATTTAGGCCTTACTTTCAGATACCAATGGAGCTCGAGCTATGCATACGGATTTGTAAAAAAATCTACCTTAATCAATGACACTGGTAAGGAGATACAAGTAACTGTATTGGACGGTATTCAAAATATTATTCCTTTCGGAGTTTCTTCCGACTTACAGAATAGACAAAGTAATTTGGTCGACGCTTATAAGAAAAATGAATTGGAAGCAGAAGTTGGCATTGGTATTTATGCACTGAGTGCCATAATTGTTGATAAAGCAGAGCCCAGTGAAGCCTTAAAAGCGACAATTGCCTGGTCAATTGGAATTGAAAATGCAAAATATTTGGTTTCTTCCTTGCAACTTGATTCGTTTAGAAGTGGAAAAGAAATTGAACAGGAAGTTGACATAAAAGCTGAAAAAGGAGCCTATTTTATTTGTGCCGATATGTCTATGCAACCAGAGAAGGAAAAAACTTGGATGACAATTGCCAATGTGAACCAATCAATGGTTGACATCAGTGGGATTTCTGAATTGATTCATAAGAAAACAGACCTTATTACTCTAATTCAGGAAGATATTGAATTAGGTTCCGCACATTTATTGGAGTTGAATGGAGCTTCAGACGGAATGCAGCTGACAGCGGACAAATTGAGAAATACAAGACATTTTTCCAATACCCTTTTTAATATTATGCGTGGGGGTATTTTTGATGATGGTTATCAAATTGAAAAATGGGATTTTGTAAAATATATCGAAAACGCCAACAAAAAGGTATTTAAAAAAAAGGAAGCCCTTTTAAACAATCTTCCAGAAGTATTTGAACTTGGTCATTTGAAATCATTGTCTGCAAATGAACAAGACAAAAACTTTAAGAGGCTTGCTATTGAATACATGCCTCTAAAATTTAGTAGAAGACATGGGGACCCAAGTAGACCTTGGAACAAGTTTTCAATCAACACAACCAATGAATTGGATGGATCCAAAATATTGGATTATGAAGGTAACTGGCGGGATATTTTTCAAAACTGGGAAGCTTTAGCGCATTCGTATC
>CBDUKE010000164.1:0-4567 GCA_965367725.1 uncultured Maribacter sp.
AATAAAAAGTTAGTGCCTGCTTGTGGATAATAACCAGCACCTTCTATCGTAGTTGTCAGGCCAGGTGTAGACCATGTATCATCATAGGTAAAGAAATACCCGTTAGAAACATACTGGGCATTGAATATATTGTTTACCAAAGCAGAGAACGTAATACTTTTTATAAAGGCATTGGTTTCAATCAGATAGTGCATATTAAGATCCGTTTGTGAATAGGCATCCAATACTGAACTTTTGGCATCAATATTACCCATATACTGTTTGCCCACATATTTACTTAACAATGAAATCTGTAGGTCATCCATGGGCATATATGCAAACCTGTTTCCAAAGATAATATCAGGAGAAAATGCGATACTGGTATTTCCTAAGTTTTGAATTGCCCCATCTCTTTGAAAAACAAAATCTTTATTCTTGTTTGAGCTTAATGCAATATTTGGACTAATAACAACTTTATTCCCTAAAGCAATATTCGCATCAATTTCCAAACCAAAACGGTAGCTATCCCCCACGTTGGCACGTAAGGGGGCACCAACATCATTCAGCTCACCCGTGAGTACCAATTGATCCTTATAATTCATATAATACACGTTGGTGTTCACCTGTATATCAGAAGATAAGTAGCGCCATCCCAATTCAAAATCATTTAATTTTTCTGGTTTTGGACTCCCGTTTTCATAATCGTTTCTATTGGGTTCCCGATTGGCTACAGCGTAGGATAAATAGAAGTTATTATTCTGGTTCAAATCATATGTTGTCCCAACTTTTGGATTGAAGAAATTAAAAGTGTCATCGACCAAACCGGTGTCATCGCCATTAGCTTCATAACCTACCGATCTATATTGTAAGTCTCCGAAAAGACTCCAATGATCCCCTAATTGGTAATTGGCTTTCGCAAATACATTAAAATCGGTCTTTTTGGAATCATCATCATAATATCGATCCCGAATGTTACTATTAGGGGCAAACTCTGCCCAAATAACCTCACCAAAATGATTGCCTTCATAGGAATTCCAGCCTCCTCCGAGAATCAAGTTCAATTTTTCCTTATTATAATTTGCTGAAAATACGGTGCCGTAAAAATCATTGTCCAACCATCTTCTGCGAATGAGGTCAGTTGTATTCACCTCTTCACCATCAATTGTAAGAGGAGAAAAACCGTAAGTTTCAAAATCGTCATCCTCTTTAAATTGTTCAAAAAAGCCTCTCCCTCTTGTATAATGAAGTGCCAAATTGGTGTTCCAATTATCATTCAATTTTTGGTTCCAAAGCAATTGTGCGTGGTTCTGTTTGTAATTGTCTACTTCATTTTCATAGAATTGGGTGTTTCCGTTCTCATCGGTATATATTCCTGAAGGATTAAAAGTTCTGTCAGATTTCAAAGTAGCGGCATCAATACCGTACCAAGTTTGATAGGTAATTTCATGACCCCCAAAAAGAACAGCCTTTAATAAGGTGTTTTCATTTTTAAAAGCGCCTTGTAAAAAATAGGAATCCAATGCAGCAGAAGCCCTATCAATATATCCGTCTGAATTAATTCGCGATAGTCTACCCGAAATCTCAATATGGTCGTTCAGCAAACCCGTACTAAATTTCAAGTTGTTTCTCAAGGTACTGAAACTACCAATAGATGATGAAATTTGACCATAAGCTTCCTCTGAAATACCATCGGTAGCAATATTCAAACTTGCACCAAAAGCTCCGGCACCATTGGTTGAAGTGCCCACCCCACGTTGTAATTGCAAACTTTTGGTCGAAGACGCAAAATCAGGCATATTTACCCAAAACGTACCATGCGATTCTGAATCATTATAAGGTATTCCATTGATAGTGACATTTACCCTAGTGGCGTCACTACCACGAACTCTTATGCCGGTATAGCCAACCCCGGCTCCAGCATCGGATGTCGTGACCACGGCAGGCATAAAATTCAATAAGATAGGAATGTCCTGTCCCAAATTTCTTGGTTCTAATTCTTCGTATGTAAGATTGGTAAATGTTACTGGAGATTCTTTGGTTGCCCGAATAGCGGAAACAAACACCTCGTCCAACGTTATTTTTTTACCTTGAAGGGAATCGTTCTGGGTTTCTTGGGCTGAGAGACCCAGAGCACAGGCAATTAAGCCTAATGTTGTGAATAAAAGTTTCATCCGTAAAACATTCGTTACGAATAAAAGGGGCTATTATTCTTTATTACAATTGATTTTTGTTTCTAAAAGAAACATTGGAAAATCCAATTGGCAAAAAATTTGCCTCCCTTGACAGCATTACCTGTCCAGGTTCATTGGGTATAATCTCAGCCTGCTTACAAGCACCCCTATTGAGATGGCACAAATGTACTATTGAAAAATAGACCATCATAATAAAAGATGATTTAGTTTTATTTTATTAAGACCAATCGTAAATGGGAAGAATTGTTTTTAGCTATACCTGATGTGTGGGCTTCAACAAGTCATTGACAGTTTTTACAGGATTGAATGTTGATAGCGGAACCTCAACAAAAATTGTGTTCCAAAAGGCCATAGCGCCATTCCATAAACCTGGGAGTTCTAAGGCCTTTAACTCACGCCCTTCTTGGGTTTTACTGGTTATAAAAGCTTGTTTGTGATCAACAAAATTCAAAAGATTGAATTTCTCACCTTTAAAATTCTTCACCCCACATACCAAGTCAACTGGATTGAAATGTGTAGCATTTTTAAGGATATCAACCTGCCGTTCATTAGACATATCAATTTGCGCGGATTCAATGATTTGAAGCGAAACGTGATTATGGGCATTCCTTATCCAAAAAGGCCCACCACCCGGTTCACCTTCATTCTTGACCATTCCACAAATACGGATCGGTCTATTGACTTTATCCTTTAAGATTTCAATCTGATCACCTAGACTAAAACTGGAATACTTATCTACATAGCGAACATTGAGTTCGTTTTCAAGAAATTCCTTTATTTCTGTCATTACATTGGCAGACAAGTCATCAGAATCTAGTATTCGAGCATATTTGAAAGCCTTCTCCTGGACCTTTAAAAGCAAGCCTGCCAACATTTTCTTGCTTTTCGTAAGATCATCTTGGGCCATGGGCACCACCACATTATCAATGTTTTTTATAAATATGATATCAGCTTCCTCTTCATTCAAGTTCTCTATGAGAGCACCATGACCCCCTGGTCTAAAAAGTAAAGAACCATCAGCATTCCGAAATGGGTTATTATCCATATCAACGGCAATAGTATCTGTTGAGGCCTTTTGATACGAGTAACCAATATTGAATTTCGTTTTTGTCTCTTTGGATAGTCTATCATTAATAGTCCCATATTCCTTGGTAAACATTCGAATGTGCTGTTCGGAAATGGTAAAATGCAAATTTGCATCTTCTCCAACCTTGGCATAATTGGAAGCTTCTTTTAAATGTTCTTCAAAAGGAGTGGCCGAATGGTTTCCATACTTATGGAAGGGCAGTAACCCTTTTGGATAAAAACCGTAATTCAAAGCATCTTCAGACATCATTTCATTAACAAAAAGATATAGCTCCTCGTCCGCATTGGTGAATTTTCCTTTTATTCTTTCTTGGACAATATCATAAAATGGGAAATCTTTGAGTCCCGCGTTAAAAACCTGTAAATCAGTATCATTAGTACGCTCAAAGTATTTCTTTAGGCTTTCTTTTGATGGGTCATAGGCATCCAAAAAATTGAAGAGCGCCTTGAACATTCTTGATGCGGCCCCTGAGGCAGGAACGAATTTGAGAAGCGCTAAATTGTCCTTCGAATCATCAAATTTATTAATCAGGGATTTTTGTTCGCGCACGGTAAACTTACTAATACCCTCACCCACAACGGCGGCGTTTACAAGATGAACAAAAGGAATACCATCTTCAAAAATTTCGATTTGGTTTCTAACTTTCTCTTTTGCAATACCTTTTGTGGCTATTTGTTTTAAATCGTTTTCGGTTAGTTGCATCATTTTTTCAATAAGGTATCTATGTGTTTTACAGCTGTTTTTAAACGTGTGTTTTTATCGCCTTTTAAGATAACAAAATTTCTATTATATTTCTCTAGTGTGTCTTTAAAATATAAAAACATACGTTCGCGCTCGTTAGGTTTATCGCGCAGATCATCAGCTGCCCAAGGTATATCAATATAAGTCAAGAAATACAAATCATATTGGTTTGCCAAAGCATGTTTTTCTAAGACAGGATCACAATAACCAAGATAATAAGCCTCGGAATAAACTTTAGTTTCCAATAGATCGGTATCGCAAATAAGTAAATCAGTGGCTTTTGTCGCCAAGTCATTTTCCAAGCGCATTTGCCCTTCGGCAATCGGCAATAAATCTTTGGGTTCACAAGTTTTCCGTTCGTTATTCCATTTATCCTGAAGATATTCCCTGGCATACTCCGGCACCCAAACCGTATTATAGTGCCTTGCCAATTTCTCGGATAAAGTGGTTTTACCAGTAGATTCTGGCCCGAATAATACTACTTTAATAATGTCTGTGGGTTGCTGCTTAAATTTTTCTTCCATGCAAGATAACCATATACGGCGATGACTGTAAATATAAGATACTG
>CBDUKE010000165.1:0-4515 GCA_965367725.1 uncultured Maribacter sp.
ACCTTATTTTCTTTTTTTGATCCTTTTGATTCCTATGGAATCCTATCTGGAATACGTCAATATAATAAAGAACAAAATCGAAAGGGGAACTTTTTTTAATGGTGAGGGTATATCAGTACCAAGGTATATTCAACAAAATGATCTGGAGACAGAAAACATCCTTTTTTTAGGATATCATATAGGGTATTGGTTATTGGATGTAAAACCTCCAACCAAATCAGCGACCCATCCAAGCAATATTTGTCGCGAGGAATTATTTCCCTTTTACGGTAATCCAAGGAAAACATCGATGGAAGAACTGCGGTATATTATGGAAAAGATAAAGCCTAAAACCGTGGTTGTTCGAAAGAAGAGAAGGGTTTTTGACAAGAAGCAAATTGAGGAAAACGAATATATTGACGCCTACTTTTTAAAGCATTATCGAGTACATGCAACCGTTGAGAAAGCTGAAATATTACAACGTTTAGAGTGATTCCAAAGTTGGGCGGAACAACTGAGCATATTTTTTGATGATTGTCTTATCAAAAATAGGCTCTTCATTGATTCTACCGATGGATTTAACCCCTGTTTTTTTAAGAATGATGCTTTCCGAACTGGGATGTTCATCCCCACTAAAAAGGATTGAAACATCATAACCTTTTAATTGAAGCCAATTTATGGTCAATAAGCTATGGTTGATATCCCAGTAACAAAGATTTGCTTCATTCTAATTTGTCTTTGTGATCATGCCACACTGCATACATTTATACTTCCTACTTTCAAAAAAGGGGAAAAGTTTTAGAAAAATTCCCTTTCGAGTATAATATGCTTCTGATCTTTTGGCTTTGCAATTCGGACAAACAATAGGATTCCCATCATTATCAACCGCATAGGCACGTATCTCATTATAAATCTTCAATGCTTTTTCTTTGTGTTTACTGTACACTTCCAATTTTACTCCACCTATGGCATAACTGATTAATGGATCGGAATTCAAAGTGTTTTCGTCACGAAGAAAAACCGGGATGCCCTCCGATTCTAATTTTCCTTTTATAATTTGAACATCAGCAGGGTAATCAAAAGAGCCAATGGTGTAAAACAGGTCTTCCATAACCTCAAATATAAGAATCTAATAGCCTTAAAACTTCTTTTATTTCTTTTGTGGAATTATAGGAATGAATACAAAACCTCAAGCGTTCCTTGGCTGTCGGAACCGTTGGTGACAGAATTGGCCCAACATCAAACCCTTTGTCCCTTATTTTATGCGAAATTGATTTTACCTTGTCGTTTCCTGGAACAATACAACAGTGAATGGCCGAATTACTTTTAATAAAACGCTCTTGAAGCCCTAACTGTTCAACTTCATGAAAGTCACACAGCTTTTTTTCAAGTTCAGTATAATGTAAATGATTGCCCGTTAGCAATCTGGAACCAGACGCTCCATTTCGGACTAAACTATGTTCTTTCAATAGTTTCATAGAATGATGAAATATCTCTTCATTCTTGGCCAACCCCTAATAATCATTGGATGAGAAGTCAATAAGGTTATGGGAAGCGGGTAACTGTCTAAATGCATTTTGCTTTTCTCTGTCTGCTAATTCTTTTAGTAGCTTTTTCGGCATTCTGAGCATACCCCAAATTTACTACCTTTAATGAAACTTCTTGCCATGGTTACTTATAAAAGGGCTACCAATGCATCCGATTTAAAACAGATTCTCGAATTACAGCAAAGAAATTTGTTTGATAGGGTTTCAGTAGAAGAACTGCATAAAGAAGGTTTCCTTACGGTTTCACATTCATTTGAGCTATTAAAGAAGATGAATGCAGTTTGTCCGCACATTATAGCCAAAGCCAATGATAAAGTGGTTGGTTATACGCTTTGTATGCACCCTAAATTTTCAAATGAAATTGAAATTCTAAAACCTATGTTCCAAGAAATTGAAACTATAATTCCCAAGATTGAAAATTACATAATTATGGGACAGGTCTGTGTTGCTAAGAACTATCGGGGAAAAGGCGTATTCCGAAAATTGTACCAAAACATGGGCGATTTTCTAAAACCAGAATTCGATACTATCATTACTGAAGTTGACGCTAAAAACGATCGCTCATTAAAGGCACATTATGCCGTTGGATTTAAGTTATTGAAAAGTCATTCTTCTTGGAGGCAAGATTGGGAGTTGATAAGTCTTCAAATCAAATAATTTATTCTTTTTTAATATTTTTTTATTGTTTATCAATATTTTTTATATATTTGTTATCGTTAAACAATAATAATTAAATCATGAATAAATTACAATCTATTTTAAACGTTCTAATTTCTGTTTGGATAATTGGGATATTTCTAAAACTGTTAAAAGAGGTAGGTGTGCTTTATAAGCATATTCATTCCAGAATATTTGACCCGAATATAATCAGTAGTACCTCTTATTCCTTGATACTTGTTTCATTCGTCTTTATATGTTTATTAATATATATGTTATGGCACTTGCGCAAATTCAAAAAAGTAGTGAAAAAGTCTAAAAACACATCCCTTTTCAATAATTCAAACCACAAAGCATTTCATTCAGTTGGTATGGCGTTTATATATTACACCGCTGCCCGATTCATTATTCGTATCGTTGAATTTATGTTATCAAATGTGGACGATAGCCAACAATCAATCGCATATCAATTTGGTAGGAACATCGGGGAAGGTGTTTCCAATCATTTTCCACTCTTAATCGTCGCTTTGTTCTTATTGATAATAGCAGAATTGATTAAAGACGGATATCAACTCAAGAAAGAAAACGAACTAACCATATAGTTATGCCAATAATCGTAAACCTCGATGTAATGCTGGCCAGGCGAAAGATGAAAAGCAAGGATTTGGCTGAAATCATTGGTATAACCACTGCCAATCTTTCAATCCTTAAATCGGGTAAGGCAAAAGCAATTCGCTTTTCAACTTTGGAAGCTATTTGCATGGCACTGGACTGCCAACCTAGTGATTTACTGGAATATCAGGAATAAAAAAAGCCACACGAATCGTATGGCTTTTGTATAAATCTTTTTGAATCTTTAATCAGCCAGTACAATGACTTTATTGTCCTTCATCTCAATGGTACCACTTGTAATCGCTAAAACTGTATAGCCTTTAGCGTCTTTTGTAAACTTGCTTTCGTACTCCTCCTCAATGGTTATGTCCCCATCAACAACCACATTCCCTTTTTGAAGTAGAGAAACTATTGGTGCGTGATCATTCAACATTTGAAACTCTCCATTGATTCCAGGTACGATAACCGATGTTACATTGCCTGCGAATAATGTTGCTTCCGGTGATACGATTTCTAAATACATAGTTAAACTTGTTTAACTACCCTGAACTAGTTTCAGGGTCTTACGATTTTCTAATAGATAAAAGGATACTGAAACAAGTTCAGTATTGCCTTTGCGGCTATGCCTCGGCCAACATTTTCTCGCCTGCTTCGATAGCCTCTTCGATGGTTCCTTTAAGGTTAAAAGCAGATTCTGGTAAGTGATCTAATTCACCATCCATGATCATGTTGAATCCTTTGATGGTTTCTTTAATATCGACCAATACCCCAGGGATACCCGTAAACTGTTCAGCTACATGGAATGGTTGTGAAAGGAAACGCTGAACACGCCTAGCCCTACCTACAGCCAATTTATCTTCTTCAGACAATTCTTCCATCCCTAAAATGGCAATGATGTCCTGTAATTCCTTATAGTGTTGCAACAACTCTTTTACGTGTTGTGCACAATTATAATGGTCTTTCCCTAAAATCTCCGCGGTCAAAATCCTAGAAGTGGAATCCAAAGGATCCACTGCCGGGTAAATACCTAGCTCAGAAATCTTACGAGACAATACCGTTGTCGCATCCAAGTGGGCAAAGGTTGTTGCTGGTGCTGGATCCGTTAAATCATCCGCAGGTACGTAAACCGCCTGAACAGAGGTAATAGAACCTTTTTTGGTTGAAGTAATACGTTCTTGCATAGCTCCCATTTCAGTTGCCAATGTTGGTTGGTAACCTACAGCAGAAGGCATACGACCCAATAGTGCCGATACCTCAGAACCTGCTTGTGTGAAACGGAAAATATTATCAACAAAGAACAAAACATCTTTTCCCTGCCCCTTACCGGCACCATCACGGAAATACTCAGCAATGGTCAACCCTGAAAGCGCAACCCGCGCTCGAGCTCCGGGAGGTTCATTCATTTGTCCGAAAACGAAAGTAGCCTTAGACTCTTTCATTGCTTTCTTATCAACTTTCGACAAATCCCATCCGCCTTCTTCCATAGAATGCAAAAAGTCATCACCATATTTTATAATTCCAGATTCCAACATCTCACGAAGTAAATCGTTTCCTTCACGTGTACGTTCCCCTACCCCTGCGAAAACTGAAAGTCCACCGTGGCCTTTAGCGATATTATTGATCAATTCCATCAACAATACTGTTTTACCAACACCTGCACCACCGAACAATCCAATTTTACCTCCTTTTGCGTAAGGTTCAATCAAATCGATAACTTTAA
>CBDUKE010000166.1:0-4378 GCA_965367725.1 uncultured Maribacter sp.
CGCTCAGGACAGGCTACTTGACTTCTTCGAAGTCTACGTCCTCAACATTATCACCTTCAGCTTCTGCACCAGCAGTTTCTTCACCGTTTGGTGAAGCTTCAGCCTGTTGTCCTTCGGCTTGTGCTTTGTACATTTCCTCTGAAGCAACTTTCCAAGCTTCGTTGATTTTCTCTAAAGCCGGCGTAATTACAGCAATATCTTTGCTTTCATGCGCTTTCTTCAGTTCTTCCAAAGCATCTTCAATTGGCTTTTTCTTATCGTCGGATAATTTATCACCGAACTCAGTCAATTGCTTTTCAGTCTGGAAAATCATACCATCTGCTTCATTCAATTTATCAGCAGTTTCTTTAGCTACCTTATCAGATTCAGCATTTGCCTCTGCTTCAGATTTCATTTTTTGGATTTCCTCTTCGGTCAATCCAGAAGAAGCCTCGATACGAATATCCTGGGTCTTGTTGGTTGCCTTATCAGTTGCAGAAACCTTGATGATACCATTGGCATCAATATCAAAAGTCACTTCAATCTGTGGCGTTCCTCTTTGTGCAGGTGGAATTCCGTCTAAATGGAAACGTCCAATCGTTTTATTATCCGTTGCCATTGGTCTTTCCCCTTGCAACACATGTATTTCAACAGAAGGCTGGTTATCAGCAGCTGTAGAGAAAACTTGTGATTTCTTGGTAGGAATTGTTGTATTGGCATCGATCAACTTGGTCATAACGCTACCCATAGTCTCAATTCCCAGAGATAGTGGCGTAACATCCAATAACAATACGTCTTTAACATCACCTGTCAAAACACCTCCTTGAATGGCTGCACCTACGGCAACAACCTCATCAGGGTTCACCCCTTTCGATGGTTTCTTGCCAAAGAATTTTTCAACAGCTTCCTGTACCGCTGGGATTCTTGTAGAACCACCAACTAGAATAACCTCATCAATATCGCTTTTTGACAATCCTGCAGCTTTCAATGCAGTTTGGCAAGGCTCAATAGTTCTTTTTACCAAATCGGCAATCAATTGCTCAAATTTTGATCTAGACAATGTACGAACCAAATGCTTAGGTCCTGAAGCCGTTGCTGTAACGTAAGGTAAATTGATTTCAGTCTGTGCAGAAGAAGACAATTCTATCTTGGCTTTTTCAGCAGCTTCACGCAAACGTTGCAAAGCCATGGCATCATCACGAAGATCTATGCTTTCATCTTTTTTAAACTCCTCAGCCAACCAATCGATTATTTTTTGATCAACATCATCACCACCTAAGTGCGTATCTCCATCTGTAGACAATACTTCGAAAACACCATCACCCAATTCCAATATGGAAACATCATGTGTACCACCACCAAAGTCAAAAACAACTATTTTTTGGTCAGTGTGTTTTTTGTCCATACCGTAGGCCAAAGCAGCCGCAGTAGGTTCGTTGATGATACGTTCTACTTTAAGTCCGGCAATCTCACCGGCTTCTTTTGTTGCCTGTCTTTGGGCATCGTTAAAGTAAGCTGGTACGGTAATTACCGCACGGGTTACATCCTGACCTAAATAGTCCTCAGCAGTTTTCTTCATTTTCTGAAGAATCATCGCTGAAAGTTCCTGTGGTGTATACAAACGACCATCAATATCTACCCTTGGGGTATTGTTGTCACCCTTTACCACTTTGTAAGGAACACGGTCAGCCTCTTTTTTAGATTCTGAATACTTGTTCCCCATAAAACGTTTAATTGAATAAACCGTTTTTGTTGGGTTGGTCACCGCTTGTCTTTTGGCAGGATCACCAACTTTAATTTCACCACCTTCTACGAATGCGATAACCGATGGCGTGGTTCTCTTACCTTCGGCATTAGGGATTACAACAGGCTCGTTACCTTCCATCACGGAAACGCAGGAGTTGGTCGTACCCAAATCTATACCTATAATTTTGCTCATTATGATTGTTTTAAAATATTAGTGCTTAATTTTTTGTGTCGGTATGTGATTGACAAACAATATGCCAATTGCCGGCAACCTGACATGATGTCATTTTAAATCAATTTCGTATTTCGTGATAGCCAAGGCAAGGCAATATTTAAATTGCTTAAGTTTGTGAACAATCAAAACTTATCTAAAATGACCAAACTGTGCACATATGCATTTGCATTTATAGCATTATTATTCATAGGATGTAGTGAAGAGATTGATAAAACAAAGCATCAAATAGAATGGACAAATCTTTTGGACGAAGACCTCACTAGCTGGGACACTTACCTCAGCTATAAACATCAACTAGGTTATGACGGCAGTCAACCAAAAGATGAAAAGGGTAAACTTATTGAGCCTTTAGGCCTTAATCCAAATGGTTATGATGTTTTTTCTACAATAATTGAGAATGATACTACTATTCTCAAGGTAGATGGAGAATATTATGGCTGTGTATTTACAAAACAGGAATATGCCAATTACCACTTTCAGTTAAAATTCAAATGGGGTGATAAAAAGTGGGTCCCAAGGAAAGAATTGTTAAAAGATTCGGGGATTCTTTACCACTCTATTGGTCCTAATGGAGCAGAACATTGGCGCTCTTGGATGTTATCACAAGAATTTCAGATTATGGAAGGCCATACGGGAGATTATTGGAAACAAGCTACCTCTGCAATAGACATTCGCGCTTACACCCCTGAATTCATAATGCCCCCTATGGCGCATGAAAGTCAGCCGTTTTTACCAATTGGCAATGGCGAGAAAATCCAATATTATTGTTTAAGAAGCAATAACTTCGAAAAAGCTTCCGGTCAATGGAACACCTTGGACTTGATTTGTTTTGAAGATAAGGTGTTACACATAGTTAACGGAGAAGTTGTCATGATCCTTAAGAATTCGAGATATACCAATGAACAGGGCGAAGTAGTGCCTTTGACCAAAGGAAAAATTCAATTACAAAGTGAGGCCGCAGAAATATTTTACAAGGACATCAAGATAAGATCAATTAAAAAATTATCTGATGAACATGCCATTTATTTCTAAGTAAAGAACTTGTCTTAATTCAAGATAAAACAGATTTATGGAGTGTATTAGTATTTTTGATATGTTGAAAATAGGCATTGGCCCTTCAAGTTCCCATACCTTGGGACCTTGGCGTGCCGCTGAACGATGGATTTCAGAACTGAAATCGGTACAACACTTCCAAGAAGTTGAAAGTATACAAGTACACACGTATGGTTCGCTGTCATTGACAGGTAAGGGCCATGCGACGGACTACGCTCTTATGCTTGGCCTATCGGGGGCCGATCCAGAATATGTTCCTATTGCTGACATTCATGGAATTGTCCAAAAAATAAAGGATACCAAAACCATCAATTTTAATAATGAAAGGCAATTGCCTTTTAACCCAGTGTCCGATATTATTTTTAATAGGAAGTTCCTCCCTTTTCATGCCAACGGATTAAAATTTATTGCAACGCTAAAAAACGGGACGAAAAAATCAAAAACCTACTACTCTATTGGTGGTGGATTTGTTGTGGTAGAGGAACGAAAAAATGCGAAACGTAATATTGCGACCTTCAGGACTTTTCCATTTCCCATAAAACTAGGCAATGAACTTTTGGCCTATTGTGAAAAGGAAAATAAAGCCATTTCAGAAATCGTTTTACTTAATGAAAAATCCTTACGTACGGATGCTGAAATAGATATTCAAATAAACCGCATATGGCATACTATGCTTGAAAGTGTCTACACAGGCTGCCATACTGAAGGTAATCTACCAGGTGGGCTCAATGTACGCCGTCGTGCTTTTGATATGCACCAACATCTAAATGGTGACCTACCCTATTCCAATCCAGAAGAATGGCTACAGACTATTCGAAAGACCGAAGTCAAGTTTCGGCAGATCCTAAAATGGGTAAGCTGTTTTGCCTTAGCTGTCAATGAAGTCAACGCCTCTTTGGGGCGTGTAGTCACAGCACCTACAAATGGTAGCGCCGGGGTAATCCCCGCCGTTTTAATGTATTATTTGGTAATCGAAAACCACGAAGCCGGTTTTGAGGAAATCAAAAAATTTCTATTGGTCGCCGGTGAAATCGGCAGCATCTTTAAAAAGGGAGCAACTATTTCTGCTGCCATGGGTGGTTGCCAAGCTGAAATCGGGGTTTCTTCGGCGATGGCAGCGGGGGCTTTGGCTGAATTGTTGGGAGGTACGCCCGAGCAAGTGTTAATGGCTGCCGAAATAGCGATGGAACATCATTTAGGCCTAACCTGTGATCCTATTGGTGGTTTGGTACAAATACCCTGTATAGAACGTAATTCCATGGGGGCAATAAAAGCTATCAATGCCACTGAACTGGCTTTGGGCTCCGACCCATCAGCTGCGAAAATATCTTTGGACAAAGTAGTACAGACTATGTGGGAAACCGC
>CBDUKE010000167.1:0-4354 GCA_965367725.1 uncultured Maribacter sp.
ATCAAATCCCAAACTCACCCCTAACTTTTTAGCAATGAGTTTCTTTATTCTTGATTTCAATTCAGGAATACGCACACTTTCCAAAACGTTATTGGCAAAGGCGTACATTAACAAAGCTCTTGCTTCTTTTTTGGGGATCCCACGTGATTGAAGATAGAAAAGGGCATCTTCGTTCAACTGCCCAATTGTACAACCATGGGAGCATTTTACGTCATCTGCAAAAATCTCCAATTGTGGCTTTGTATTAATCGTGGCCTTGTCACTGATGAGGATATTGTTATTCTGTTGAAAGGCATTGGTCTTTTGGGCAATCTTATCAACGATGATCTTTCCGTTAAAAACACCTGTCGAATTCTCGCCATAAATACCCTTATAGTCCTGGTGGCTTTCACAATTTGGTTCAATATGGTGTACCAAGGTATGATGGTCCACATGCTGCTTATACCCCAAAATTGTAACTCCTTTCATGGTCGAATCTATATATTCCCCATTCTGGAAGAAGTTCAGGTTATTTCTGGTAAGCTTTCCACCAAATGAGAAGGTATGCACTTTGACAACGCTTTTGCTTTTTTGATTGATATAGGTGTTATCAATCAAGGAAGCCGTTTTTGAATCATTTTGGACCTTGTAATAATCCACTATGGCATTTTCAGCAGCAAAAATCTCGGTAACTGCATTTGTCAAAACCTCATTGTTTGTAAGACTTTGGTGCCTTTCTATCACTTGGAGCTCCGCATTTTCCTCGGCGACAATCAAGCTCCGTGGTTGCAGCAACAATGAAGCTTCATTACCGGTTGAAAAATGTAAAATTTCAATGGGTTTTTTTGGCATTTTGTTTTTGGGAATATAGATATAAGCCCCTTCTCTACTAAATGCTGTATTCAAAGTCGTGAGTGATTCATCTTTGGATGCAATCTTATTAAAGTAAACATCGATGATTTGCTTGTACATGGGTTTGGACAAAGCCGCACTCATCAAACAAATATCAACTCCGTCATGCGTTGTCTCCGATAGAAAAGAAGAGTAAACACCATCAACAAAAACGATTTTGTAGGTATCAATCTCGTCCAAGAAAAACTTCTTGACATCCTTGTATTCAGGAGCATTAACTTCTTTTGGGAAGATGCTAAAATCTATCTTCTGAAGACTTTTCAAAGAGGTGTATTTCCAGGCTTCCTCCTTTTTGGTAGGAAATCCTTTTTTCTCAAAGTTTTTTATGGCCTCAGATCGAATATCGTGTACCGGATGTTCAACATCAACATTGTTTTCAAACGCCATGAAAGAAGAAACCAGTTTATCTTTTAAATCCATTTTTTAATACTTGTCATTCCTGCGTAGGCAGGAATCTCATTAATTCCATCAAAATACTCTTTGGATTCCTGCCTTCGCAGGAATGACAGACCTACGGTTATTATACCGCTGCCTCTTGTTTGATCCAATCGTATCCTTTCTCCTCCAATTCGTGGGCTAATTCCTTATCCCCTGATTTTACAATCTTACCTTCATGCAAAACATGCACAAAATCTGGGACGATATAATCCAACAAACGTTGATAGTGGGTGATTACAATAATCGCATTATCCTTGCTTTTCAATTTATTCACGCCATTGGCAACAATACGCAGGGCATCAATATCAAGACCAGAATCAGTTTCATCCAAAATAGCCAATTTAGGTTCTAGCATCGCCATTTGAAAAATCTCATTCCTTTTCTTTTCCCCTCCTGAAAACCCTACATTCAAAGAGCGTGACAAGAACTTACGGTCAATTTCCAATGATTCGGATTTTTCACGTAACAACTTCAACATTTCATTGGCAGGCATATCTTCCAACCCTTTGGCTTTCCGGGTTTCATTAATTGCCGTTTTTATGAAATTGGTTACTGAAACCCCAGGGATTTCAACAGGATACTGAAAAGAAAGAAAAATACCTTTATGGGCTCTATCTTCAGGAGAAGCATCCTCAAGATCCTCGCCATCTAAAACTACGTTCCCCTGGGTTACTTCATATTCTTCTTTACCAGCAATAACAGCGGCTAAAGTACTCTTGCCTGAACCATTAGGTCCCATAATTGCATGAACTTCCCCAGCATTTACTTCAAGGTTTATGCCCTTTAGTATCTCGTTATCTTCTATACCTGCGTGCAGGTTATTAATTTTTAACATCTTCACGTTTTTAATATAAATATTATCCAACTGAGCCTTCAAGGCTTATTTCCAATAACTTCTGAGCTTCTACGGCAAATTCCATGGGTAATTTGTTCAAAACTTCCTTACTAAAACCGTTTACGATTAAAGCAATTGCCTTTTCAGTTTCAATACCACGCTGATTGCAATAAAATATCTGGTCCTCACCAATCTTACTGGTAGTCGCCTCGTGTTCTATTTGTGCAGTCTTGTTTTTAACCTCGATATACGGGAACGTATGTGCGCCACAATCGTTCCCCATTAAAAGGGAGTCGCACTGCGAAAAGTTCCTCGCATTCTTCGCCCTACTATTCACTTGTACCAAACCTCGGTAACTATTTTGCGATTTTCCTGCGGATATACCTTTGGAAATTATGGTACTTCTTGTATTCTTGCCCAAGTGTACCATTTTGGTACCCGTATCGGCCTGCTGATAATTATTGGTTACGGCAATGGAATAAAACTCACCTATTGAATTGTCTCCTTTTAAAATGCAGGAAGGATATTTCCAGGTAACGGCTGACCCAGTTTCAACCTGTGTCCAAGAAATTTTTGCATTTTTCTCGCAAATCCCCCTTTTTGTAACGAAATTGTAAACGCCACCTTTACCTTCTTTATCGCCTGGGTACCAGTTTTGTACCGTTGAGTATTTTATTTCAGCATCATCTAACGCAATCAACTCAACCACAGCGGCATGTAATTGATTCTCATCACGTGATGGAGCCGTACATCCTTCCAAATAACTTACATAACTTCCTTTATCAGCAATGACAAGTGTTCGTTCAAATTGACCTGTACCTCCTTCATTGATTCTAAAATAGGTAGATAACTCCATAGGGCACCTTACGCCTTTTGGAATGTAACAGAAAGAACCATCTGTAAAGACCGCTGAATTTAAAGCAGCATAAAAGTTATCTGTTTTCGGAACAACTGTACCCATATATTTTTTCACTAACTCTGGATGCTCTTGGATTGCTTCTGAAATAGGCATGAAAATAATTCCCTTTTCCGCTAAAGTCTTTTTGAAGGTCGTTGCTACCGAAACAGAATCTACTACAATATCAACGGCGACATTTTGCAATTTTTTTTGCTCATCAACAGAAATTCCTAATTTTCGATACATTTCCAACAAATCGGGATCCACATCTTCCAATGATCTATTAGGGTCTGCTGCTTTAGGGGCAGAATAGTAACTGATCGCCTGAAAATCCGGTTTTTTATAGCGAACATTTGCCCATTCCGGTTCTTCCATTTTTTCCCAAATACGAAAAGCTTCCAAACGCCAATCCGTCATCCATTGAGGTTCATTCTTTTTTTTGGAAATCGCTCGAACAATGTCTTCATTCAATCCCTTCGGAAAAGTATCTGACTCAATATCAGTATAGAAACCATATTCATACTCCTTGGTTTCCAGCTCTTTTTTTAATTCCTCTTCGGTATATGCCATTTATTCTTTTTATAATGAAAAACTCTCTCCACACCCACAAGTGCGCTGCGCATTGGGGTTATTGAATACAAATCCTTTTCCGTTCAAACCTCCTGAATACTCCAAAACGGTTCCTACGAGATATAAAAAGCTCTTCTTATCTACAATGATTCGTACTGCATTGTCTTCAAATACCTTATCGGTGTCAGTAATCTTGTTGTCAAAATCCAATTCATAAGATAATCCACTACATCCCCCACTTTTGACCCCAACGCGTACATAGTCCTTAGTGGCATCAAAACCTTCCTCGGTCATTAGACTGATGACCCTTTGTTTAGCTGTTTCTGAAACTTGTATCATTAATCCTTGTCTTTATGATTATCCTTATTTGTTTCCATTCTAAATAGTTTACAAATATAGGATATAAGTAGGCTAATACAACAAATCCTAACATTATTATAACGTATATAGAGATAAGGTTTTTCTATAGGCAAAAGAGGTGGAATTATCCGTCAAAACGACATTATCCCCGGAAAGTTAAAATTCAAATAGCGTAATTCTATGCTTATATGGGCATAAAAGCGCTTACTGTAGCACAATAGTGACCATGACAATTACATCTAATAAAGCTCTTTATAATACTGGGTTGCCATTCTTTTGCTTGTAAATTCGGGCAAAACATCATCAATACTATTGAATACTATTTGCTGCCACTTTTTAGGTTTATCATAAAAGGTGGGCAA
>CBDUKE010000168.1:0-4341 GCA_965367725.1 uncultured Maribacter sp.
CTACTGACTACTGACTACTGACTACTGACTACTGACTACTGACTACTGACTACTGGCTACTACTGACTACAGCACAGCGATCATGGATATTTCCACATTAACGAATTTAGGTAAGTTGGCTACTTCAACAGTTTCCCTGGCTGGAGCACTCTCTGCATTAAAATAAGTGGCGTAAACTGCATTTATTTTGGCAAATTGGTTCATATCAGCAATGAAGATGGAGGTTTTGACCACATTTTCAAAAGTCATACCGGCTTCTGTTAGGATGGCTTTTAAATTCTCCATGGATTGTTTGGTTTCTTTTGCTATATCCCCTTCAACAAGCTTCCCGGTTGTTGGGTCAATGGGTATTTGACCTGAAATATATAACGTATTTCCTGAAAGCACAGCTTGGTTATACGGACCTATTGGCGCTGGGGCGTTTTTGGTTGTGATTATTTTCTTCATTTGTTTAGATATTTCAAGTTCAAAAATAGTTTAGAAATTTAAAAGTTTAGGAGTTTAGTGTTTTGTTCAATTATTTATTTTATTACTGCAACTGTCAACTGTCAACTGTCAACTGTCAACTGTCAACTGTCAACTGTCAACTGTCAACTATTTTTTACCTAGATCTTTGGCTGCGATTTTCCCATTTAAGATCGCTCAGTATAGATGCTTTTATCCCGATAAAGAAATACCATCTTTTGTAGGTTCCAAAAGGCGTCCAGTTAAATCGCATGACAAAACTTTTTAAATCACGTTCAAAGCGCAATTGGGTAAGGGTAAATCCTTTATTTTTAAAATCATACCCTGATGACCCACCAACCTTCCAACGTGGTCCTAAGTTCACATCTCCTGAAAACATGAGGGAATGGCTGCTAAATTCATTCTGCCGGGCCGAATTTGCGTAAGAAGCAGAATAGGCCAAACGCAAATTCCAAGGAATTGTAGTGCCGAAAATAGGATTCTCGACATCACCTGTGCCCTTGCCGTCATCTCTTTGCGTATCCCTAAAACTATCCGCTTTTCCAAAAAGGTCATCGCCTCCACTTTGGGCTACATAATCATATTCATCTACTTCATCTTCCTCTTCTTCCTTATCTTTTTTAAATGTTTCATTACTCAAAGAATAGCCCACATTTACATTGGCACGGGTTAACCTTAAAAGACTACCTCCATTATTAACATTAAAGGTGTTGATTCTTCTCCCATTATTATCAATGGCATATGGGTCAAGACCTGCGGAGAAATTAATAGACATTTTGTTGTTTAAAATATTGGTCCCACCATTAACACTTAAGGGACTTAGTTTAAGTGAGTCAGATTCAAAATTGTATCCTGTAGATATATTGAAATTACTCAAAATAGGCACTTTTTTGGCTTCCGTTGCTGTGGAATCCTTGTCCCGTACCTTTGCTTCAAGTGTATTGGCGAGTGAAAAGCTCATACTATTCGATTTATTCAGACTAGGGGCGCCATTAAGCGTTCCTTGAAAGCGTGTAAATTGAACTACCTCGCCATCACCATCAAGATATTCATCATAAAATTGCTCAAATGAGGGGGCATAACCATAACTGATAGAAGGCCGCATAACATGTCGTATGGCCTGTATTTTCTTATCTTCCCCAAAATCGAAAGTACCATATAATGTGGTTCCCACACTAGCACTGAAATTATATTTATTGAAACGGTCAAAACCGCTAATCGTATCGGTAACTACCAAATCTTGTTCGGCATCATACCTTTTATTATAGGTTTCCAAGGCCCAAACGTCCTCGTAATTACCCCCTACACTAACGCTAAAAAATTTCGCAATTTTAAAGTTCGTACTGATAGGAATCCGATGTTTTGCCCCAACTTTGGCACCATCGAACATCGCTGCCTTTAAGAAATCATCATCAGTAGTTGAAATCCTATTTTGGGCATTCAGATCATATTGAAAGTTGATGTTCTGGATCAACCCCTTTTTTATTCCATCGCGCTTTGCAAAAGGAAAAATACGTTCCATACTTGCTTGCATGGTAGGGAGACTCATTTCAATGGTTTTGGTATTTGTATTTTGACTGTGGGTAGCCGTTAAACTCATATTCACGGAAGGGTAGGCTGGAAATGTTTTGGAATATGAAATTGACGATGATAAGGTATTATTTTGGGTATTGGGTAAATTACGTTGTTGCAATGAATTACGATAATATTCGCTACTTCCCATATTTACAGATGCTGAAAATCGGGAGTTGGGACTGGCCTTGGTATCTTGCGAATGGGATACCTGAATATTCCAGTTTTTGGTTAGGCTATAATCACTAAACCCTTTTTGGCTTGTAACTAAATTTTCAAATCTAAAGTTAATATTACCACTGTATTTATAGCGCTTTGAATAAATTGATTGTGTTTTAAAACCCCAACTGCCATTCGTGTAAAAGTCTCCAGATAATAATATATCGGCATATTCACCAATTGGCACATAATACCCCATATCTTGAAGAAAATAACCTCGCGTTGGTTCATTGCCAAAGGTTGGCATCATTATCCCTGCAGATCTTCCAACAGTTAGCGGAAAGTAAGCAAAGGGCATGGCAATAGGTGTGGGTACATCGGCAATATATAAGTTACTGAAGCCTGCAATTACTTTCTTCTGTGGGACAAACTTGGCTTTGCGAATCCTGATGTAATAATCCGGATTTATCGTATCGGCTGATGTAGTGATTCTCCCTTCGCTTAAAAAATAAACAGAGTCATTTTCCTTTTTGGTAACATCGGCATATACCTTCATCGTATCACTGCCCAATTTCCCGAGGCCTGCCTGTTGTTCGGTTCTTGAATTCCAGATTATTGCTTTTTGGGTATCAAAATTAAAGCGAATTGAATCGGGAATAACTTCATTGTCACCCTGTTTAAAGAAAGGAAGCTGCGAGTAATTTCCGAGCGAATCCTTTATTCGACCGGCATATACCTCATTTTTAATATAATCCATAACAATGATTCCTGCTTTGAGCTCAGTATCTTGATATTGAATTTCTGCTTCGTTATAGAGATAGATCTTCTGATCCTTTTGACTTAGTTTAACATAATCCTTGGCCTTGTATTTAATTATATCCAGTAATAATGACGGCTTGGTTTTTGTAGTATCAACCTGTGTTGAATCATTCACCAGCTCCGATTTTAACTCACTTTCGGTAAATAGGGGTGCAACTATGGTATCTTCTATTGCTTTGATGGGTAATGGGACAATACGGTCTTCTTGTGCGTGTCCAGAAATGCCACCAATTATAAGTAGGAATAGGAAAAGTAAATAGTGTTTATTTGATTGCAAGGCTATATGTCCTATTTTTGTAAAGGTTTGGCTTGACTTTTGGAGTTCAAACTTACATATATTTTTTGTTCCCTTGATAGGGTATTACAATAATTTTAACCATTATTAGGACCTCAAATCACCTTGTTAATATGAATATGAATCGTATTTTTCTTATCGCCTTGCTACTCTTGGCTATGCCACTTACATCATTCACCAGTGATGATATACCCCAAAGAAACAATGGTAAATTTGTAGTTGTACTCGATGCAGGTCACGGTGGTCATGACCCAGGTAATTTGGGTAATGGTTATCTTGAAAAGAATATTGCATTGAATATTGTGCTTAAAGTCGGAGAAATATTGGAAGCCAATCCCGACATTAAGGTTATTTATACCAGAAAGGACGATTCTTTTATTGATTTATTTGTAAGAGGGGAAATTGCCAATAAGGCAAATGCCGATTTGTTCGTTTCGGTGCATTGCGATTCACACTCTTCAGATGCTAATGGTGCAGGGACTTTTGTACTCGGCTTACATGCCAATAAACAAAATTTTGAAATCGCAAAGAAAGAAAACTCGGTAATCTATCTTGAGGATAATTATGAGGATAGATATGCTGATTACGATATTAATTCACCGGAGTCTATCATAGGACTTACGATAATGCAGGAAGAGTTTTTGGACCAGAGTATAGCTTTGGCCAAACTGATGCAGGATAATTTTTCTGGGAAGTTAAAAAGGAATAATCGAAAAGTAAAACAAGCTGGTTTTATCGTTTTGCATCAAACCTTCATGCCTAGTGTCTTGATAGAAACAGGTTTTCTTACCAACAAATCTGAAGGCGCATTTTTAAATTCAAAAGCTGGGCAATCGAAAATGGGTACTGCGATTGCAGAAGCTATCTTAAAATACAAAAATTCTGTACAGTCGAGTGTGGCTGAAGAACCGCAAGAGACCCCAGAAATTGAAGTAGTTCAAATAAAGGAAGAACCAAAGGAAGAAGTGGTTCCAAAGGAAATTGAGATGCCCGTTGAAAGCACAACGCCCCCTGTCCAAGAGGAACAAAAA
>CBDUKE010000169.1:0-4295 GCA_965367725.1 uncultured Maribacter sp.
AATCCTTTCCTAAAGGATTTGTTTTGGTATCATGCTGATGCAAAATATCCAAATTAAGTGCGTTTGGCCACCAATCCATTACCGATGTTCCCGTTGATGTGTTTCCCCCGTGTTGAAATGGGCATTTGCTTTCATTTTTATTTTCCATTATGTTGTATTTTAAGCTTTGCGAAGTTGCATGAAGCGGTTATTTTCCAAGTACTAAAAATACAAAAAACAAAGCGTTTTTCTATAAGCTTATCATATGAATGCATTATAAAATCATAGGCAATGCCTATAAAGTTAATTACTGGTTTTTCAGCGCAATCCCTATAATCAAGAATGGTCTTTTGTAGCCGTTTTCAGGCAAATTTCCCATTGGTAATATTTATTTGTAATTTGTAATAATCAAAACCTCAGTCTTGAACAACCTATTTACAACTGACTTCATAAAAAACGCACCAATCTCTGTTGCGATTTTGGATAAAAACCTCTGTTTTACCAGTTACTCCAAAATTTGGCTCAAGGAATTTAATATTAAAGAAAGGAACATTGTAGGCAAATACTATTACGATGTCATCCCAACGACTCCAGAACGCCTAAGAAGAGTTCATCAAAGAGCCCTTCAGGGTAAAAGCAGCAACATTCCCGGTCAAAGATTCATTGACCTTGATGGTAACATTCAATGGCTAAAGTGGAAGGTAGACCCTTGGAATGATTATGAAGGAAATAACGCGGGTATAATGATTTTTGCTGAGGATATTACAGCTTCTACAAGAAAAAAAGAGCTCTTAAAAAAAGCACAGAGTGTAAGTAAGATCGGGGGTTGGGAATTAGACTTGGCCACCAACCAATTACACTGGACAGCCGTTACCAAAAAGATCCATGAGGTGGACAATGATTATATTCCAAATATAGACGAAGCCTTAAACTTTTACAAAGAAGGGGAACACCGGGAAAAAATCACAAAACTCATGGGTAATTGTACTGAGAAGGGTAAATCCTATGACGAAGAACTGCTCGTTGTTACCGCCATGGGAAATGAGCTTTGGGTACGGACCAAAGGGGAAGCGGAATTTCACAAGGGCAAATGTGTTCGTATTTTTGGCACATTTCAAGATATCGATAGCGAAAAAAAGAATGAGCTTAAATATAAAGAAACTGCCGAAAGGTTAAAGGTTGCCACCAATGGTGCCAACATTGGGATATGGGAATTTGACGTTGTTACAAGTGAGCTGGATTGGAACGATCAAATGTTCGAGTTATATGGAATTAAAAGAAAAGATTTTGGAGGGGTATATGAGGCTTGGGTAGCCAGTGTGCATGAAGATGATCAGGAGCGAGGTCAAAAAGAAACGGAGATGGCCCTAAATGGGGAAAAAGATTATAATACTGAGTTTAGGGTGGTTTGGCCCAACGGTACTATTCGTCATATTAAAGCCGTAGCGGTAATACATAGGGATGAAAAGGGAAGGCCACTTAAAATGATCGGCACCAATTGGGACATAACCGCGATCAAAGAGGCGCAATTAAAATTTAAAGAAGTTGCCGATAGATTAAATTTAGCTACCAACGCGGCGCAAATAGGAATTTGGGAATACGATATTGCCAATGATAGCAGTGTGTGGAATGATGAGGTGTACAAACTCTATGGAATTGATAAGGATGGGTTTGATGGTAGTGATGCGGCATGGCGGTCCATGATTCATCCAGAAGACCAGGAAAAAACCATAATACAGGAACAAATGGCCCTCAATGGGGAAAAGGACCTTAACCACACCTATAGGGTGGTTTGGCCCAACGGCACTATTCATCACCTTCAATCCGCAGCTATATTAATAAAGGATGAAAAAGGAAACCCCCTTAAAATGGTCGGTACCAATTGGGACATAACCGCGATCATAGAGGCGCAACAAAAAAATAAGGAAGTTGCCGAAAGATTGAATGCAGCCACCAGTGCGGCCCAAATAGGAATTTGGGAATATGAAATTGCCAATGATGACCTCGTTTGGAACGATCAAATGTTCGAACTCTATGGCGTCAAAAAGGAAGAGTTTACTGGAGCCTATGAGGCATGGCAGGCACGAATTCATCCTGAAGACCTGGAACAGGCTGAAAAAGCAGCGGAATTGGCAATGCTAGGGAAAAAGGGCTATAAGAACACGTTCAGGGTGGTTTGGCCTAATGGTGAGATCAAGCACATACAGACGGTAGGTGTGGTGCATTTAGACAAAGATGGAAGTCCCCGTAAAGTGATTGGCACCAATTGGGACATAACCGCAATCAAGGAGGCTGATGAAGAACTTAGAAAACTCTTAGCGGTAACCAATGAACAAAATAATAACCTGTTGAACTTTGCCCATATTGTTTCCCATAATTTAAGGTCACATTCCAGTAACCTTTCTATGTTGAGCAGTTTCCTTGGTAATGAAAAAAATGAAGAAGAACGTAAGAACTTGATCAAGATGATAGATGAGGCAACCTGCGGTTTAAACGAGACTGTACAACATCTTAACGAAGTGGTTCATGTAAAGACCAGTGTAAATGGTAATATGACACCTATTAATCTTTATACTGCCATTAAGAACGCAGAAAAGAACATAAGTACTTTATTTAAGGAAAAAGGGGTGCTCTGCGAAATAGATGTGCCCAAATCACATAACCTAAATGCAGTGCCCGCCTATTTAGATAGTATTTTGTTAAACCTATTTACCAATAGCGTAAAATATAGCGCACCCAATAGACAACCCCAAATTATGGTCTCTTCAAAAAAAGAAGGAAACAAGGTAATTGTTGCCTTCAGTGATAATGGCCAGGGCATAGATCTAGACCGCCATGGCCGTAAAATATTTGGCATGTACAAAACATTTCATGGTAATGAAGATGCGAAAGGTATTGGCCTTTTTATCACCAAAAACCAAATAGAGGCCATGAATGGTAAGATTGAAGTTGAGAGTACCGTAGACGTTGGTACTACTTTTAATTTATACTTTGATGCAAACTAGTAATGGTAATTAAAAACAAGATCAAGCGTGCCTGTATCATTGATGATGATCCCATTTTTATTTATGGAATAAAAAGAATCATGAATGAGATTGATTTATGTGATGAGATCATTGTTTATACCGATGGGGAAAGCGCATTACATGAGCTCGGAGCATTGGTACAGGAAGGAAAGAAATTACCAGACGTTATATTATTAGACCTGGATATGCCTGTTATGGATGGCTGGACCTTTTTAGATGATTTTATAAAAATTCCCAATCACGATCAAGGGCATCTCTCTATGTATATTCTGAGTTCTTCTATTAATCCAAGTGCTATTGAAAAGGTAAAAAATTATCCGATAGTACAGCGTTTTATCTCAAAGCCTGTTACTGTTTCCGATTTAAAACAAATCCTAAAAGAACTGGTTTAGTATAAAACCTGACTTTTTCCACTGAACAGCACTGACCGCTTAGGGTATTTTAATTATTTTTTTAGTTCAACAGGTCGTATTTTATATAAAATTGTGTCCTAGAGGTGCCACTTTTTTTTATTCATTGGCCATTATTACCATCGCGGTTTAACATAATTGGGGTTGATTTCTTTGTAATTTCAACTTATCTTATTCGTACTAAGTATTCAAGACTTTCCCCCATATAATTTATATCAACTTAAAAACATTTGAAAATGAAAAAAATTATCTTACCTATTGTGGTCTTAGCGCTTGTCAGCTTTGGATTAATCAACAAAGGCCTGACCGAAGAAGAAAGGGAATTTACTGAAGAGCATTTGGAAGAAACCCAACAGCGGTTATTAACAGTGACAAAAGGGCTTAGCGAAGCCCAACTCAATTTTAAACCCACACCTGAATCGTGGTCCATTGCAGAATGCGTAGAGCATTTGGCCATATCGGAAGGCATGATCTGGGGAATGCTCGAGGGTGCTTTGAAAACCCCTGCAGATCCTTCAAAAAGGGATTCAGTACTGATTTCCGATGAAAAACTTTTGGGTATAATCTCTAGTCGTGAAAAAAAAGTGAAAACGGGAGAACCATTTGAACCCTCTGGTAAATTTGGTTCCCATGAAGAAACCGTATCGGCATTTGTAACTAAACGTGGTGAACATATAATGTATGTTCAAAACACAGCGGATGATTTAAGAAACCATTACGCAAAATCACCTGTTGGCACTATTGACGGCCTGCAAGTAATTTTATTTATGAGTGGGCATACCGAGCGCCATGTAAAACAAATGGAAGAGGTGATGGCCCATGAAGATTTCTCCAAGCTTCCAGCTATACAGGAGTAAAGTCAATTTTTGATATCAAAAAC
>CBDUKE010000170.1:0-4285 GCA_965367725.1 uncultured Maribacter sp.
CGATGTGGACGGCAAATATACAACGGTTTTTTAGATCTATCCAAACTTGATTGAAGATTATTTTTAGTGGCATTCCATATAAAATAGTTAAAATCCATACCTTCGGACATTTACATTTCTATGGACGCAATCAATGATTTTCTTGCAGGTGCCAATGATATAGCCAATTGGCCAATGTTCGCCCTACTTATCGGCGGGGGGCTTTTTTTAGTTTTTTATTCCAAATTTATGCCGTATCGCTTTTTTGGCCATGCGATTGCGATTGTTAGAGGTAAATATGATGATAAGAATGCCAAAGGAGATGTGAGTTCGCTACAGGCTTTATCGGCTGCAGTGGCTGCAACAGTAGGTTTGGGCAATATCTCAGGAGTTGCAATAGCTATTCATAGAGGTGGGCCAGGTGTCGTCTTTTGGATATGGATGACAGCCCTGATAGGTATGTGCATTAAATTCTATTCGGGTAGTTTGGCCATAATGTTTCGAGGAGAAGATTCTGAAGGCAAATTACAAGGTGGTCCCATGTTTTATATTACTCAAGGGCTGGGAAAAAAATGGAAGCCTTTAGCCATTTTTTTCTGTATTGCTGGTCTATTTGGATTTTTAGGGGTATTCACGGCAAACCAATTTACTGAAACTTTTATGAGTGTCGTACAGCCTTCAGAAACTTTTTTTCAAATGGATGATTTTAGCTGGAAGCTGACCATTGGTATCGTTTTGGCAATAATTACATCTTTTGTTGTTTTTGGCGGGTTGTCAAAAATTGCCAAGGTCGCAACAGCTATAGTTCCAGCTATGGTAATGATTTATTTGGCTGCTGTAATTGTGGTTATGGTGATGAATTCCTCACAGGTACTTCCATCATTAAAGCTAATTATTACTGAAGCATGGAATTTTAATACCATCGTCACAGGTGGTTTCTGGGGATTAATCATAGTAGGTGTAAAAAGAGCGATGTTCTCAAATGAGGCCGGTTTGGGTAGTGCTCCTATGTATCATGGACAATCAAAAAATAATGAGCCTATTCGTGAAGGTTTAGTGTCCATGTTGGGTCCTTTTATCGATACTATTTTGGTTTGTACCTTTACAGCGGTGGTCATTATTTTAAGTGGTGCTTATCTGGAGGATACCGATGGAATTGTAATGACCTTAAGTGCTTTTAGAATTACGCTATTTGGATACGGTGATTATTTATTAATGATTATCGTTTCGGCTTTTGCGCTGTCTACACTTTTTACCTATTCGTATTATGGAGTCAAATGTCTTTCGTTTTTAACGAATGCTAAAATTGGAAAATATTATAATCATTATTTTGTAATTACGATAGTTTTGGCGGCGGTCGTATCACTAGACTTTGTTACGTATTTAATTGATTTATCATACGCTTTAATGGTAATACCCAACATGATTGCCGTACTTTTGTTGGCGCCTAAAGTTAACCAAGCCTCAAAAGAGTATTTTAAAAATTTAAAGAATGGCCGAGCATAAAGCAGGATTTGTAAATATTATCGGAAATCCCAATGTGGGGAAATCTACCTTGATGAATGCTTTTGTTGGTGAAAAGCTCTCCATAATAACTTCTAAGGCACAGACAACAAGACACCGAATTCTAGGCATTGTCAATGGGGATGATTTTCAGGTTATCTTGTCAGATACACCTGGAATAATCAAGCCCGCTTATGAGTTACAATCTTCTATGATGGATTTTGTGAAATCTGCCTTTGAAGATGCCGATGTGCTTTTATATATGGTCGAGATAGGTGAGAAAGCCCTAAAAGATGAAAAGTTTTTTGAAAAAATCAAAAATAGTACAATACCTGTGCTGTTATTATTGAACAAGATTGATGCTTCTACCCAAGAGATATTGGAAGAACAGATACAATATTGGCAAGAACAATTGCCAACTGTTGAAATTCATCCCATATCAGCCTTGAACAATTTTAATATTAAGGGAGTGTTCGAGCGTATTATAGAGTTGCTTCCAGAATCTCCACCCTTTTACCCAAAAGATCAATTAACAGATAAACCCGAGCGTTTCTTTGTTAATGAAACCATTAGGGAAAAAATATTGTTGTATTACAAAAAAGAGATTCCATATTCCGTTGAAATAGTAACAGAGGAGTTTTTTGAAGACCCAGAAATAATTAGAATGCGTGCAGTGATTATGGTAGAACGCGATTCACAAAAAGGGATTATCATTGGTCATAAAGGCAGTGCCTTAAAACGAGTTGGTGTTGAAGCCCGTAAGGACCTGGAAAAATTCTTTGGCAAACAAGTGCATCTCGAATTATATGTGAAGGTGAACAAGAATTGGAGAAGCGATTCTAAGCAATTGAAAAGATTTGGCTATAATCAAAAGAAATAAGCTACAGACCCAGTTTTTGATTCATGAAATTGTGCAATTCGTGCATTTGTGGTTTCCCCTTGCTTCTTCCAGCCCGTCCAAAGGCGTAAAGTAAAAACCAAAGTAAAATCATAAAAATCATTAGGCCAACCTGTAAACCATAGCCACGACCCAATGAAGCACTAGAATACCCCCAAACTCCAAGTCCAATAAAAATGGTAGCTACCCCAAAATGTAGGAACATAAAAAAGGTCCATAAGGTAGGGTTAGGGCCGAATAATCCGTAAAGTTTAGTTCTACCTTCTTCTATATCAATTATTTCCAAATGTAATTGTGGTGACCAAAAGTGGATTTCCTCTGTATTGAATTTGATAAAAACATGGTCATCCATGCGATTGACCAAAAATGGAGGTTCATCGATATTTTCAAAAGTTTGTAATGCTTTTTCCTTGGGTTGTTCAAGTTCTATTTGAAACCTTGGCCTTAGGACTATTTCGTTGGGTAGTACTTGCACTTTATGAGATTAAATTAGAATTAAAAGATACTATATTTTCTTCGAATTTAAATGGTACTTTTGCAGCAAATTATGCAAGTATGAGTGCTATCGTAGCCATTGTTGGAAGGCCAAATGTTGGAAAGTCTACCTTTTTTAATCGATTGATTCAAAGAAGGGAAGCTATAGTTGATGCCGTTAGTGGGGTTACTCGAGATCGTCATTATGGAAAGAGTGATTGGAATGGCAAAGAGTTTTCATTAATCGATACCGGTGGATATGTAGTCGGGAGCGATGATATTTTTGAGCAAGAAATAGATAAGCAGGTAGAATTGGCCATAGAAGAAGCAGACGCCATTGTTTTCATGGTAGATGTTGAAACTGGAGTGACTGGGATGGATGAGGATGTTGCCAAGATTTTACGTCGCGTAAATAAACCTATTTTTTTGGCTGTAAATAAAGTAGACAATGCCAAAAGAGCGGAAGATGCAGTAGAATTCTATTCACTTGGCTTGGGGGAATATTATAATCTTTCCAGTGTAAATGGCAGTGGTACAGGGGAGCTGTTAGATGCCCTAGTTGAGGTATTGCCTGAAAACGTAGAAGAAGAAAGTGACCTTCCTAGGTTTGCTGTTGTTGGTAGACCAAATGCGGGCAAATCATCTTTTATCAATGCATTGATTGGTGAAGAAAGATATATAGTTACTGATATTGCTGGTACAACGAGAGATAGTATCGATACTAAATACAACCGCTTCGGTTTTGAGTTCAATCTCGTTGATACAGCTGGAATCCGAAGAAAAGCCAAAGTAAAGGAAGATCTTGAATTTTATTCGGTTATGCGTTCAGTTCGTGCCATTGAGCATAGCGATGTATGTCTAATATTGTTTGATGCTACAAGAGGTTTTGATGGTCAGGTAGCGAATATTTTCTGGTTGGCACACAGAAATAACAAGGGTATTGTAATATTGGTCAATAAATGGGATTTGGTCGAGGATAAGGAAACCAATACCATGAAACACTTTACTGAAAAGATAAAAGAGGCTATTGAGCCATTTACTGATGTTCCTATTCTTTTTATATCGGTATTGACCAAACAAAGAATTTTTAAGGCGATTGAAACTGCTGTTGAAGTTTATAAAAACAGAAGTAAAAAAATACCTACCCGAAAATTCAATGATATTATGTTGCCGCTTATTGAAAACTACCCACCCCCAGCTTATAAAGGCAAATATGTGAAGATTAAGTTTTGTACGCAGTTGCCAACTCCTTACCCCCAATTTGCATTTTTCTGTAATCTACCACAATATGTGCGGGAGCCTTACAAACGATTCCTTGAAAATAAATTAAGGGAAAACTTTGATTTTACAGGAGTGCCAATTACGGTATATATGCGAAAAAAATAAGTTTTTAATTAGAAGTCAGAAGTTAACCATTTCAACTGTTCACTG
>CBDUKE010000171.1:0-4262 GCA_965367725.1 uncultured Maribacter sp.
GAGAACCTGAATTTCAACTTAAATAAACCTACGACTATGTGCGATACTCACGATAATACACCATATAAAGGCCTAGAACACGATGGCCACGATCAAGAACATAAAGCCTGGAGCAGAAGATCCTTTCTACAAGCCATGGGAATTGCCGGTTCTGGCTCTATGATGTTAGGGGCCAATATGCTAACCGCATCAGGGCCATCACCATTAACAGCAGCAATTGCGGCTGCAGAAACCGATAATATTTTAATTCTGATAAGATTATCTGGTGGTAATGATGGTCTAAGCACGGTTATTCCTATAGAACAATACGATTCGTATGCAAATGCAAGACCCAATATTTATATCCCAGAAAGTAAGGTCTTAAAACTTACCGATGAATATGGGGTGCCTTCTTATATGAAAGCATTACAACCCATGTGGGGCGATGGCCAGTTTAAAGCCGTTCACGGGGTAGGTTACGAAGGACAAAGTCTTTCTCACTTTACAGGTTCCGATATTTTTGCCAATACTGATTTAACCTCAAATGGTTTTCAAGGATTGAATACCGGGTGGATGGGAAGGCATTTTGAAAATATTTATCCTGATTATTTAATCAATCCTCCTGCAGCACCGGCAGCCATACAAATTGGACAATTTGGGAATCTAGTATTTCAAGGGGAAGAAACAAATTATGCTTTTGTAACTTCTAACATTGATCAATTGGAAGAAATTGCAGAATCAGGATTACAATATAGTTTGGATGATACCTTGTTCGGCGATTGTATGTACGGTGACCAATTGAAGTTCCTTAGAGGAGTTGCAAATACCACCTACGAGTATTCGGGACTTATTCATGAGGCTTACGAAAGAGGACAAAACCAAGTGGAATACCAAGAGAATGGTTTTGCAAGACAATTGGCATTATTAGCTCGATTGATCAAAGGTAATTTAGGCACCAAAGTGTATATGATCTCTATGGGTGGTTTTGACACTCATGGTAATCAACCTTTGGCCCACGAACGACTTATGACTAACCTTTCCGTGGCTATTGATAATTTTTATGACGATCTAGGTTTTACACAACAGGACGATAAGGTTTTGAGCATGACCTTTTCAGAATTCGGAAGACGAATCTTTGAAAATGGTTCTAATGGTACAGACCATGGTAAGGCTGCACCTACGCTATTCTTCGGTTCAGGCTTAAATGGTAGTGCCTTTGTTGGGGATCATCCAACATTGGATAATCCTGATGGCCGTGGAAACTTGGAATACACCATGGACTTTAGGGACCTCTATGCCACAGTACTTGCAGAATGGTTATGTGTAGATATTCCTTTGGTAGAACAACATTTATTAAATCACCCATATACACCAGTAAATCTTGGATTCAACTGTAGTGGAATTGATTTTCCCGATATTGTTTACAGTGATGGCATGCCTACTTTGCCTACACAACCAGAGCCTACTGAACCAACACCTTTTGATCCCGAGTTGTTGGAGGCAATAGTGCACAAACCATTCTACCCGACGGATAGTACTCCTCATATTTACTTGGAAATGCCTTTTAGTGCACACGTAGATATTCAGTTGTACAATATTCTAGGTCAGAATGTTGGCACGGTTTTCAACGAAATGATGTTTGAAGGATCAACTGAAATAAATATTAGGGAAAGAATGCCAAGTCATTTATCTACGGGAAAATATATCTATCGTATAAATGTACAGAATCAAAAAATGAGTAAATCAGTAATGGTTGCTTAAAAATCCCCACTTTCTGTAAAGGGCCCTTATTCAAATCTGAGTAGGGCCCTTTCTTTTTATGCTAATTTCGATTTGTTCTTTTTGGTTGTAAAGGACAATTCTTTTTTTACTTTGTAATTCTTGTCCTTATGAACTCGTGCAATATCATTTATTTTAGCCTCTGGACTTTCAGCTTGCTTTTTCGTCTTTTCCAAACCTGCTGAGAATCTAAATTTTTTAGGATTTCCAATGCTCATAATTTTTTATAATTAAAGTAATAAATAGGGTTTTTATTATAGTTGAACTGAAATTATGCATCTTTCGTATAATGGATCGATGAGATACTTTATTTAGAATCAATTTTATACAGATAATTTCCATTTTTGCTTTTATATTAATCGCTACTAATGCCTAGGAATTGGCATTTCTCGCATCAAATTCTGTATTTTTGAAGCTTAATTTGCAAGATTAATGGCAGAAGAAGTAAAAAATCCAGCTCGGTATACCATAACCGCAGCATTACCTTATACCAATGGCCCAATTCATATAGGGCATTTGGCAGGTGTTTATGTGCCGGCAGATATTTACGCAAGATACCAGAGGTTAATAGGTAAAGACGTCGCCTTTGTTTGTGGTAGTGACGAACACGGCGTGGCCATTTCAATGAAGGCCAAGAAAGAGGGGATTACCCCTAAAGATGTAATTGATAAATACCACGCTATCATTAAAAAATCATTTATTGATTTTGGTATTACATTTGACAATTATTCAAGGACTTCAGCCGAGATTCATCATAAAACAGCCTCAGATTTTTTTGTAAAATTATATGAGCAAGGCGATTTTATTGAGGAGACTACTGCCCAATTATACGATGAGAAAGCCAAACAATTTTTAGCTGATCGCTTTGTCATAGGTACTTGTCCCAGATGTGGGCACGAAGAAGCCTATGGTGACCAATGTGAGAATTGTGGGTCAACTTTAAATGCCACAGACCTGATAAATCCAAAGTCAACAATTACTGGTGATGTGCCAACCTTAAAAGAGACCAAACACTGGTTTTTACCTTTAGATAGGTATGAAGATTTCCTTACCGAATGGATTTTAAAAGGTCATAAAAATGATTGGAAGCCTAACGTTTATGGCCAATGCAAATCATGGATCGATGGTGGCTTGGAGCCCCGTGCGGTTACACGTGATTTGGATTGGGGAATTCCTGTACCTGTTAAGGGCGGAGAAGGCAAGGTGTTGTATGTGTGGTTTGATGCGCCTATCGGATATATTTCATCCACCAAAGAATGGGCAGAACGCGAAGGCAAAGATTGGGAGCCCTATTGGAAATCTGATGATACCAAATTGGTGCATTTTATAGGGAAGGATAACATTGTTTTCCACTGTATTATATTCCCTAGTATTCTCAAAGCACATGGTGATTATATATTACCGGAAAATGTACCTGCTAATGAGTTTTTGAATTTGGAAGGCAATAAATTATCTACTTCCAAAAACTGGGCAGTATGGTTGCATGAATATTTGGAAGAATTCCCAGATATGCAAGATGTATTGCGTTATACATTGACTGCCAATGCCCCCGAGACCAAGGACAACGATTTTACCTGGAAAGATTTTCAGGCACGTAACAACAATGAATTGGTTGCCATTTTTGGCAATTTCATCAACCGTGTTGTTGTGCTGACCAATAAATACTACAAGGGAGTTGTGCCAAGCCCTTCGGAATTTTCAAAAGTAGATTTGGAGACCTTAGCAGCATTAAAGCAATTTCCGGCGACTATTGAAAGTTCATTAGAACGCTACCGCTTTCGGGAGGCAGGTCAAGAACTCATGAATTTGGCACGTTTAGGAAACAAATATTTGGCGGATGAAGAACCGTGGAAAGTGATTAAGGAAGATGAAGAACGAGTAGAAACAATCATGTTTGTAGCCCTTCAAATCGCAACCGGACTTGCTGTCTTGAGCGAACCTTTTTTACCATTTACATCTGAAAAACTAAAGGGTATCTTGAATGTCTCCCTGAGCGCAGTCGAAGGGTCGATTGACTGGACCGATGTTTCAACCAAAGACACCTTATTATCAGCTGGTCACCAAATCGGCGAAGCAGAATTACTCTATCGTAAAATAGAAGACAGCGAAATACAAGCACAACTCGACAAATTGGAAGCGACTAAAAAAGCCAATACTTCGACTGCGCTCAGTACAGGCTCCTCAAACAAAGAACTTATGCCACAAAAAGACACTATTACCTTCGACGAGTTTACCAAATTAGATATGCGTGTAGGCACCATCATTGAAGCTGAAAAAATGGCCAAGGCCAAGAAATTACTAATGCTAAAAGTCGACACAGGACTTGATACCAGAACCATCGTCTCTGGCATTGCCGAAAGTTTCACCCCTGAAGAAATTATAGGCAAAAAAGTAACGGTTCTTGTGAACTTGGCCCCAAGAGCACTTCGCGGTGTGGAAAGTGAGGGCATGATTTTAATGACCGAGAACAGTGAAGGTAAATTAGTATTTGTGAATCCTGATGA
>CBDUKE010000172.1:0-4147 GCA_965367725.1 uncultured Maribacter sp.
CCCATAAAAGATTCGAGACCGTAACTTATTCCATATCCAGAATAATCGGGATTTGTGAACCACTCCCCTGTCCTAAAAAGGTCGTCATCAACATTCGCAAAATTTGCGGTGAACATCACATGGTTCTTTGGCGCTATTTCCAAATCTAAACGGCCATATGCCTTAACATAACTATTACCTGGAAGTGATAAAAAGTCATATCCTATAAAAGGAGTGAAATTATTGATCAAGTTATTACCATAGCCCCCCAAAACAAAATCGAAAGTACTCACCCTAGAGGTACCTAACTTAAACCCGCCCTCGGTTTCTAGATTAAGCGATAGATTCTCAAATAATGGGAAAGCGGTCCCCATTCTTGCTTTGGCAATCGAAAATTCTTTGAAGTTGTCATTAAAATCAGAGGATAATACATATAGATGAAAATCCCCATCGAAGAACAACCCCCTTGTAGGAAAGTATTTATCGTCATAGGTGTCCAATTTTAATTTACCATAGGCACTGTAATAACTGCTTTTTTCAAAATATGTTCGTTTAGCTGTAGCATTCGATTGTAGGTTATTTTCAGCCAGTGCTCCCAATGTTCTTGTACTATACCTTAAAAACTTATGCTCAACACCCAAGCTAAATGCAAATTCCTCTTGCCATACCGTTTGTAAATATACCTGGTTGGTCAAATCCAAAACATCCATATTCAGGTTATTGATATTAGTCCCTGGAGGCACTTCAAAGTTACTTTCTATTAAATCGAAGTCTATCTCTTTTTCAAAGTCATTGAACCTTGAATTCACTCCAAAGCTCCAATAAGATCCTTTATCTATATAATATTGTAGACTATAACGTACTTTATCCCCTAATATTAAATCGAATGAAGCTACATCATCATCAAAAATAAAATTCTTACGGGTTAGATTAATAATAGCTGCGCTTTTATACAGGTCATCATAATGGGCACCTACTTTTAAAAAAGTTTTGTTTTGGGTTTCATCTAAATTCAAAATCAGATCTTCACCATCGCCATCTGATAACAACCCATATCTAATAGTTTTAAAATTTCCCGTGGCTGCCAAATTGCTGATTCCCTGTTGCAATTTCCCGAAGGTGGTTTTATCACCCAACTTGAATCTTAGTTTACCCTTAACATACCCTCTTGTATAGCCCTCATTATCCCCCCTGATGATAAGTCTGTTAATCAACAGACTATCTACAGGTGCAATTGGTTGCAGTTCATTTTCAAATTTGCTATGCCCAGAAGCTACTTTTTTCAATTCCTCAAATTTATCCCTGGCTGCATTTTCACCCATGGTTATTATTTCATCTTCCAAATCGAAATCCATTACAGAATACTTTGACATATCCGGTTTAATATAAATATCTGTCTGCAATGATTTCTCAATCATGTCTTCAGCAGTCCTATAATTATTGATCTGTAATAAAATCTCGGTAGCGGTAAGTAAGGTATTCCTATCTCTCAACCCATGCTGAACATCGACGCCGATAATTATATCAGCACCCATTCTTTTAACTTCTTCAATGGGGTAATTATTAACGACACCGCCGTCAATCAGAACTTTCCCCTCAATGGCAAAAGGCTCAAAAAGAGAAGGCAGGGTTCCGCTGGCCATAATGGCCTCTGGCAAATAACCGCTCTCAAGATTAACTTGTTCCCCTGTCTCTACATTGGTTGCTATGCATATAAACGGAATGGGCAGTTCGCTAAAATCATTTACATCTTTAACATGGTATAAATGTTTTACCAATTCGTGATAAATATTCTGCCCTCCTGAAAATGCTTGCGGAATTGCAATCTTGAAATTGTCAAAAGGAAGTTTTATCGCATATCTTTCTGAATCCTCTTTTTCATAAAAGGTTTTTACGCCTCGGGGTAGATTATCGTTTATTAATCTATTAAAATCAATTTTCCGAAAGATTGAATCGAGTTGGGTAGCAGAGTACCCTGCTGCATAGAGCGCACCAACAATTGCACCCATGCTTGTACCCCCAATATAATCGATTTTTACACCTGCCTCTTCAATCACCTTTAAGGCCCCTATATGAGCCATACCTTTAGCACCACCACCACTCAGAACCAAGCCCACTTTAACATCATCTTCATGTTCTGAATCCTGGGCGTTGATCTGGAAAACCAAAGACAGAAGTACAAAAAGTATGGTGCTTTGTATTTTCATATGGACAATAGGTCGTAATTTTCAGTGAAATGTTTCATAAATTTTTTTTGCTTTGGCAGCACCAACGACAACAGTCAGGTTTTCGACTGAAGCTTCTTTTATTCGTTTGACCGATTTGAATTTTTTCAATAGATCCCTAGCCGTTTTTTCACCAACCCCATCAATGCTTTCCAATACTGAATTTATCGCGGCCTTGCTTCTTTTGTTTCTATGTAAGGTAATACCAAATCGGTGGGCCTCATTCCTAAGTTGCTGAATAATTTTTAAACTTTCTGATTTCTTATCCAAATATAAAGGTATAGGGTCTTCGGGAAAATAAATCTCCTCCAATCTTTTGGCAATCCCCACAATGGCTATTTTTCCTCTTAAACCCAAAACATCCAAACTTTTTAAGGCCGATGATAATTGCCCCTTACCTCCATCTATGACGATCAATTGTGGTAAAGGTTGCTCTTCATTCAACAATCTTTTATAGCGTCGGTATACCACTTCTTCCATCGAGGCAAAGTCATCGGGTCCTTCAACTGTTTTTATGTTATAATGCCGATATTCTTTTTTTGACGGTTTTCCGTTCTTGAAAACAACACAGGCTGCTACCGGATTGCTCCCTTGAATATTACTGTTGTCAAAGCACTCTATATACCTGGGTTCTCCAGATAATCGAAGGTCTTTTTGCATTTGGGCCATAATTCTATTGGTATGGCGCTCTGGATCAATTATTTTTATTTGATTGAATCTTTCCTGTCTAAAATACTTCGCATTCCTAATCGAAAGATCAAGAATTTTTCGCTTATCGCCTAATTTGGGTACAGTTACTTTTATATGAGGTTCAACAATTACCTTAAACGGCAAATAAACTTCCTTGGATTCTGAATTGAACCGCTGCCTTATTTCAAAAATGGCCAATTGTAATAAATCCTCATCTTTTTCATCTAACTTCTTTTTAATTTCCATGGTGTGCGATCTAATGATAGAACCATGTGAGAGTTGTAAAAAGTTAACATAAGCAAACGCATCATCCGCAATAATTGAAAATACATCTACATTATTGATTTTTGGGTTGACAATTGTGGTTTTAGACTGATAGTTTTCTAGAACATCTATTTTATCCTTGATTTGTTGCGCCTCTTCAAAATGCATCTCATCAGCCAGCAATTTCATTTGGTTTTTGAAAGACTGTAACGAAGATTTGAAATTCCCCTTGATTATATTCCTGATCTCATCAACTTGTTTGTCGTAATCTGCCGTACTTTGTAAACCCTCACAAGGACCTAGACAGTTTCCCAAATGATATTCAAGACACAACTTATATTTACCAGCTTCGATCTTTGCCTTGGATAAGTCATAATTACAGGTTCTCAAAGGATAAACATTTTTGATTAATTCCAATAATGTTTTTACCGTATACATGCTTGTATATGGACCAAAATATTCAGAACCATCCTTGATTAATTTACGTGTTGGGAATATTCTTGGGAAACGTTCATTTTTTATACATATCCATGGGTATGATTTGTCATCTTTCAATAAAACATTATAGCGCGGCCTATACTTTTTAATAAGATTGTTTTCCAACAAAAGTGCATCAGATTCAGTTGTAACCACAATATGCTTTATGTTGCAAATCTTTTTTACCAGAATACGGGTTTTGCCATATTCATGGTTCTTATTAAAATAAGATGCAACCCTTTTTTTTAAATTCTTTGCCTTACCAACATATAATATCTTATCATCAACATCGTAAAATTGATAAACGCCTGGACTATTGGGCAATGTGCTTATTTGAATCTTTAAGGGTAATTGGGGCATTAAGCTGTCTAGTATTTTATTATAAAATGTACTCCGTTAAATTACTATGTTTTTGATTAAACAAATACACTTAACCATTTTTTAACTTCACCTTCTAGTTGGCCTATCTAATTATACGATTGGGGATCATTAATATATTGTGGCAATTAATT
>CBDUKE010000173.1:0-4130 GCA_965367725.1 uncultured Maribacter sp.
TTGAACTTGATACTTAAAATATGATCACAACACAAAATTTAACTAAAAAGTACGGCAACCAATTGGTTTTGAATATAGCGCATCTTGACATTCCCAAAGGGCAAAGTTTTGGTTTGGTGGGGAACAATGGTGCAGGTAAAACCACTTTTTTTAGTTTAATGCTCGATTTAATTCAACCAACAACCGGGGAAATCATAAATAATAATGTGCAAGTGAATACCAGTGAAGATTGGAAACCTTTCACCTCCTCTTTTATTGATGAATCCTTTCTGATTGGGTATTTAACCCCTGAGGAATATTTTTATTTTATTGGTGAATTGCGGGGACAAAACAAGGCCGATGTCAATGCCTTGCTTTCCAATTTCGAAGAACTGTTCCATGGTGAGATTTTGAACCAAAAGAAGTTTTTGAGGGACCTTTCCAAAGGAAATCAAAAGAAAGCAGGTATTGTGGCATCCTTTATTGGCAACCCTGAAGTGATTATTTTAGATGAACCTTTTGCCAATTTAGATCCAACGACCCAAATACGATTAAAGGCAATCATAAGGGATTTAGCGGCCAAACAAGGGGTTACTGTTTTGGTTTCAAGTCACGACCTTATGCATGTTACCGAGGTATGTGAACGTATTGTGGTTTTAAATAAGGGCGAAATCGTAAAAGATATCCAGACCTCTACCGAAACGCTTAAAGAATTGGAAAGTTTCTTTGCCGGGAGCCCAGTTGCTGCCGAACAAGAATAAACCAAGACTTAAAAACCACCAAGTTTTCTTGATTCGTTGTGTTTACTTCGGTCTTCGGATAATGCGGCATCAGATAAAATCTGCATTTTATCGATAAACTACATAATATTCCCGCTGTTTTTCAGTTTACTAGGTGTATGAATACCAAGAATTTTGAAGCTTCAATATAAAATCATCTTAACCGCTGTTTTAGCAGGACTTATTTTAAGTGCCTGTTCCACAAAAAAGGACGCATTTCTGAACAGAAATTGGCATGCGCTGAATACCAAGTACAATACCTTGTACAATGGTGACATTGCCTTTGAACAGGGCAGGGAAGAACTCAATGCAAATTACCAAGACGATTACTGGGACATTCTGCCCATTGAGCGATTGGAAGTTACTGAAGAGATTAAACTCGACTCAGAAGACAACAACCCCAATTTTATAATTGCCGAGGAGAAAGCCACCAAGGCCATACAAAAACATAGTATGGATATTAAGGAGGAAGAACGCAATCCCCAGACTGACGAAGCTTTTTTACTTCTCGGAAAGGCTAGATATTTTGACCAGCGCTATATTCCGGCTTTAGAGGCATTTAATTATGTGTTGCGAAAGTATAATGAAAGCGATAAGTTGAATGAAGCCAATATATGGAGGGAGAAAGTGAACATCCGCCTGGAAAATGAAGAACTTGCCATCAAGAACTTGAAACGCTTGATGAAGTTTGAAAGTTTAAAGGATCAGGAATATGCAGATGCAAGGGCCATGTTGGCACAGGCATATATTAACTTAAAAGTTCCTGATACGGCCATACAACATCTTAAGGTTGCCTCGTACTATACCAAAAAGAATCCTGAAAAAGGACGTTATTATTACATCATTGGCCAGCTTTATAATCAACTACAACATAAAGACAGTGCCAGTTATGCATTTGATAAGGTGATTGCGCTAAACCGAAAATCTCCTCGGGTCTATATGATCAATGCACACTTACAAAAAATAAAAAATACAGAGCTGACTGAGGAAAACAGCATCGAATTATTGGAATACCTGACCGAGCTTGAAGAGAATCGGGAAAACAGGCCTTTTTTAGATAAGATCTATCGCCAGGTTGCCGAGTATCATCTAGAGAATGCATCCGACAGTTTGGCCTTGGTATATTTTAACAAGTCGTTACGTGCCACACAGAACGAGCCCAAATTAAATGCCCTGAATTATGAGAATTTAGCTGTATATAATTTTGATAGCAACGAATATAAAGCAGCGGGGTCATATTATGACAGCGTTCTGACTAACCTGCCTGAAAACACAAAAAAATATAGGTCCGTTAAAAAGAAGCTTGACAATCTTGAGGACGTGATCAAATATGAGGATATTGTCCAATATGCCGATAGTGTAATTACCCTTTACGATTTACCAAAGGATAAACAGATCGCTTTTTTTGAAGCACATATTGAGGCCTTGAAAAAAGCAAAGGAAGAAGCTGAGAAAAAAGAAGTGGAACGTATCACCGAAGGCTTTGCGGCATTTGCCGAGAGCAAGGGCGGAAAAGAAAATAAAGGCAAATTCTATTTTTATAACATCACAAGTCTTGGTTATGGAAAGAATGATTTTACCAACAAATGGGGTAACCGTACCCTCGAAGATGATTGGCGATGGTCTAATAAAAACACGATCTCAATAGCCGATGAAAATGGTGAAGCCATTGTTGATAATGGTGAACAGGAAGTTGACCCAACAGACGAAGAGATGTTTTCGTTGGACTTTTATATGGATAAGATTCCTACCGACGTAGTGATTATCGATAGTTTAAAGACCGAACGAAATTTTGCCAACTACCAGTTGGGTTTAATTTATAAGGAAAAATTCAAGGAAAACGTATTGGCTTCGGGTAAGTTGGAAGAGGTTTTAAAATCGAACCCAGAGGAGCGTTTGATCCTTCCGTCCAAGTATAATTTGTATAAGATTTATGAGGAAGTGGGTAGTCCGCTTGGGGCAAATATGAAGGATGACATCATTAAAAACCATTCCGATTCACGTTATGCAGAGATTTTATTGAATCCTTCAGCGGTCTTGGCTGGCAACTCCGATAGTCCGGATGCACAGTACGTAAAACTTTACAAAATGTTTCAAGAACAGGAATTCTTGAAAGTGATAACTGCGACTGAGGCAAGTATAAGTAAGTATACTGGGGACCCAATCGTGCCAAAGTTTGAAATGCTAAAGGCTAACGCCATTGGAAGATTGCAAGGCTTCAATGACTTCAAGGAAGCGTTGAATTACGTGGCTTTGACCTATCCGAACAATCCAGAAGGTAAAAAAGCAGAGCAAATGGTGGCCGAGCAATTACCCAAATTGGAGCCCAAAGAGTTTTCACCGGAAACGGCTACTACAGGAACCGGTAATTGGAAAGTGGTCTTTCATTTCAAAAGACATAACGATCAGGAGGCTTTAAAGCTGAAGGAACTCTTGGAGAAATCCATCAAGGATTTGAAATACAGGAATATCGTTTCAAAAGACATCTACAATTTGGAAGATCAATTTATTGTAGTCCACGGTTTTAAGTCGAAGGAATTTGCTTTAGGTTATGCCGAACTACTAAAAATTAACAGGGATTACAAGGTAAGCAAAGAGAATTTTGTAATTTTATCTTCCAACTATAAAATCATACAAGTACACAAAAACCTATTAGATTATAAAAATTACGTTTTAACCCCAAAACCATAAACATGTTTTCAGACAAACAAAAACCTAGAACTATGAATGAATTAGGCGGACAACCCAACAGAATCGAAAAAAACACAAAAATCAAAGGAGATATTGTATCAGAGGCCGATTTCCGGATCGATGGAAAATTAGACGGTAACGTTACAACTTCAGGCAAGGTGGTTATTGGTAAAGATGGCTATATTCACGGAAAAGTAGAATGTGTAAATGCCGATATTGAAGGCAACTTTAATGGGGAACTTTTAGTATCAGATTTATTGTCCCTAAAAGCCTCTGCTGTGATTGAAGGTACTGTTTCTGTAACCAAATTAGCAGTAGAACCAGGAGCTACGTTCAATGCTTCTTGCACCATGAAAGGTAAAAGCGGTTCGTTTAAAAGTGGAAGTTCATCGGCCACTTCAACAGGTAGTTCCAGCGGATTTAAATCAACAATAGGTAGTAGTGCTTCAAGCAACAATGGCCCAGCAAAAGCCTCCTAAGAACCCATTTGAATTTTTTATTTGGAACCGAGAATGAAGGCTTTTGTGCTACCAATGAAGTCATTTTTCAGCTGCATAGCATTTGCTACGTAATTTAAAAATGACAAAATTAGGGCGCAAATTGCAAATTCGCAGGTAAAAGAAAAGATTCAAATGGGTTCTAAAAAGAAGAACAATCTTAAGAATTTCGCAATGCTTTCGG
>CBDUKE010000174.1:0-4095 GCA_965367725.1 uncultured Maribacter sp.
TATTTTATCAATTTTATATCTTTTACCAACCAAAATAGATTATGGACAATATTTACTTTTTAATGATCATTGCGCTTGCCGTTTTAGCAATCGCGGATCTTGTCGTAGGTGTTAGTAATGATGCCGTGAATTTTTTGAATTCCGCTCTGGGCTCTAAAGCCATTCCCTTTAAAACCATCATGATCGTTGCCAGTTTGGGTATATTCTGTGGCGCTGTTTTCTCTAGTGGACTGATGGAAGTTGCCCGAAAAGGGATTTTCGTTCCTAGCGAGTTTATGTTCAGTGAAATCATGATCATTTTCATGGCGGTAATGATTACCGATATCCTTTTGCTCGATTTTTTCAATACACTTGGAATGCCTACTTCTACAACGGTTTCCATTGTGTTTGAACTTTTGGGTGCAGCAGTGGCCATGGCACTTATTAAAATTGGTGCTGCTGGAGGTTCGTTCTCCGAGGTTGTTAATTACATTAACACCGAAAAAGCTACAGAAATTATTTTGGGAATTTTACTCTCGGTGGTGGTCGCTTTCTCGGTGGGTGCACTGGTGCAATATGTTTCACGTTTATTGCTCTCTTTTAATTTTGAAAGAAAGGCCAAATGGGTCGGTGCCGTTTTTGGCGGATTCGCATTGGCAGCAATTACCTATTTTATATTTATCAAAGGATTGAAAGGCACCGATTATTATGCTGAAATCAAACCTATGATTGAAGGAAGAACTGCAATTATCGTCGCCTTTAGTTTTGTGTTATGGACAGTATTATCATATATCTTCGTTGCAGTATTCAAAAAGAACATTTACATACTCATTATTGCTGTTGGTACCTTTGCATTGGCATTGGCATTTGCAGGTAACGATTTAGTGAACTTTATCGGCGTGCCTATAGCGGCTTTTCAATCTTACGAGGCCTGGACAGCTTCCGGTGTCCCAGCAACAGAATTTGCAATGGACGTCTTGGGCAAAAAGGTGCCCACACCAACTTTATTCTTGCTAGTTGCTGGTTTGGTCATGGTATTGACCTTATGGTTCTCAAGTAAGGCGAAAAATGTGGTAAAAACATCCATTGACCTTTCTAGTCAAGGAGAAACAAAAGAACGTTTCAATCCTAATTTCCTGTCGAGAAATTTGGTGCGGTTTACAATGTTAGCCTCGAAGTATACAGCTACGGTACTACCGACTTCCATCCAAGATAAAATTGAAATTCAGTTTAAAAAACCGGTCATTGAACTCTCTAAAGGAAAGGCCCTTGAACTGCCAGCATTTGATTTAGTGCGTGCTGCCGTAAACCTAATGGTTGCAAGTGTGCTTATATCAATTGCAACTTCAATGAAATTACCATTGTCAACTACCTATGTGACCTTCATGGTCGCCATGGGTACATCCTTGGCCGATAGGGCCTGGGGCAGTGAAAGTGCGGTTTATAGGGTTGCAGGGGTATTGAATGTCATCGGCGGGTGGTTTTTCACGGCAATATGTGCTTTCGTTGCTGCTGGCACCGTAGCCTATTTAATTGATTTGGGTGGTAGTCCTATGATTGCGGTTTTATTACTATTGGCAGTGCTATTATTGGTCCGAAATTATATTAGTCACACTAAAAAAACACGAGAGGTCAAAGCCGAGGATAGCTTGAACAAGGCCGAAAGTCAATCTATACACGGTGTAATAGAAGAAAGTGCGGATAACATTTCCAAAGCACTTAAACGGGTAAGCAAAATTAACCAAATCACCATTAACGGTTTAATAAACCAAGATTTGGATGCGCTTAAAAAAGCAAAAAGTACCGTAGTTAAATTAGAGAATGAGATTGAGGAATTACAAAACGATATTTTCTATTTTATCAAGGAATTGGATGATTCCTATTTAGGTGCAAGTAAGTTTTATATAGATGTTATTGGCAGCGTACAGGATGTGGCGCAATCCTCAAGTTTAATTGCCAAAGTGAGCCATAAACATGTCCACAATAATCATAAAGCGTTAAAGAAAAAACAAGCAGAGGAATTATTGGATATCAATGATAAATTGGTAAGTCTTTTCGGAAAAATCAGGGACGTATTCGAAGCGAGAACATTTGAAGTAATCGTTCCGGGTATCATTGAGGAAAAACAAGCGTTACTGGATAAAGTCCAAGAGGCCATACAAAAACAAGTAGAACGAACACGGACAGAGGAATCCAGTCCAAAAAACACGACACTATACTTCAGTATCTTATTGGAAACGAAAGACCTTATAAAAGCCAATATGGATATCTTGAACCTTTACCATGATGAACATAATCGTTCAATTGAACTTTTGGACATTGAAGTAAATGAATAGACAATTTTAAATGGTTGAGCCAATCCAATAAAAAAAGCACCCTGACGCAACCGTCAGGGTGCTTTTTTATTAATTATTTTCCATTTTCCAATAATGAATCTGTATCACCATATAAAAGCTCGGCTACCTCTATGAGCTTTTTGATCATATCATTCACATTGGTATAATCATTAAAAAGAGATGAAGCCACCTCTGCAGAAATCAAGTCTTCCCTTATTAATTTATCTATCGCTTTATTACTATGGCGAATATTTTCTTTGGCCTCTTTCTTTAACTTTTCCAATTTGGCAGCATAATCCTTTGCATTATCGGCTTTTCTGAATAAATAAATCACCCTTAATACCTTAGTGACTTTTCGTCTAAAACCATCGTAAACATTAGATAAGTGTTTATTATCCATGTTCATTGCCAATGTTAAGTTCTTGTGTAATTCACGCACATCTTTGATAATCTCCACCATTTTTCGGTTTGCCGTTTTTATGTCGGTAATTGCCATATTTTGCTTATTCGACATTTTTAAGGTAATCTGTGCAGTTGTGGCGTATTTCAAGATTTCACCATAAATGGTCTTTACTTTTTTATAATATAGTTCCTCCACATCAACTTGCATATCCTCAGTGGATTTTTTGACAATTTTCTTTATCTTTTCTTTGGATTTTACATCCTCTCTATGAATATTCAAGCCATGGGTGACAATTTCGAAAATCGCATTTTTATAAAGGTATTTTGATTCTTTTATCAACGCTGAGATTACAGCCCCCGGAAACTCCAATACGGCTTTGTTCAAGAATTTAGGTTCATCAATATCCTTGTCAACTTTTTCTTTGAAATTCCTCAATAAAAAGCCTTCCAATTTTTTAATGAAAGGAATCATAATCAATACCCCAAGAATATTGAAAATGGTATGGAATAGCGCAAGTTTTAAGATATAATCCGTTGTGGAAATACCAAATGCATCAGATAGTATGTTTACCAAATTGCCCAATGGATAAATAAAAACCAACGCAACAATCCCAGTAACAAAGTTGAAAATCAAATGAGCACCGGCAAGTCGTTTCCCGGCCACGTTTGAGCTTAACGACCCTAATACTGCCGTTATTGTAGTGCCCACATTGGCACCTATCGCCAAAGCCAAAGCATTTTCATATTCTATTTGCCCTGCTGCCAATGCAGTCAATATCAATGCTAAAGTAGCACTGCTCGATTGCAAAATTGTGGTGATTATGATGCCTAAGCCAGTATAAACCACAACACCCCAAAAACCAGGGATTGCATATTCAGTTAAATCGATGAATTCCTTAAAGACATCAAAACCCTCTTTCATGTAATGAATGCCTAAAAAGAAAAATCCTAAGCCAGCAAGGACATTGCCAATCCCTTTTAAAGATGCTTTTTTCTGAAAAGAAAAAATAATTCCAAACACCAACATGGGCATGGCAAGAGCAGATATCTTGATTTTCAACCCAAAGGCAGCGACTAGCCAAGCTGTGGCAGTGGTTCCTATATTTGCGCCAAATATAAGTCCCAAGCCACCTGCAAGATCAATCAATCCTGCACTGATAAAGGAAATTGTTATTACAGATACCAGTGAGCTAGACTGAATCAATGCAGTCACCAATGCCCCAACACCAATACTCTTATAAAGCTTATCTGTAGCCTTCTTCAATATATTTAGTAGTGGTCCTCCTCTGGTAAAGACCCTAAAACCCTCCTCCAACATGATCATGCCAAAGAGTAATATGGCAACACCCGCGGCAATGGTCTTAAAATTTGGATTATA
>CBDUKE010000175.1:0-3928 GCA_965367725.1 uncultured Maribacter sp.
GATCAAAGAAATGGATGGTTTCGATAACTGGCCATTATATAATGACTTCTTTAAAATTAAAATGGAAAGGGGTAGCACCGAGTATAATGCGCTTATTTTAAAGTTCTGGGATGAGGTATTGATATTGGTCGAAAAATTGGGCAGGTACATTGAAGAGAACAACATTACTTTACTTTATCTAATAAATGTTTGCTCTAATCCAGGTAACGTTTCTTTAGCATTGGCCACTGTTTTAATTTCTGAATACTTAGGTATCCAAGTGATCAATAACAATCATGATTTTTATTGGGAAGGAGGCAACAGAAAAGTTGTCAGAAAAAAGAAAGGCTTAAAAAAAGGTCCCAGGGATTTCTTTTTTCATAATGCCCATGTAGGCGAATTCTTTTCTGTGATCGATATGATCTATCCCTGGGAAAGCAGATCTTGGTTGAATGTTAATATCAATAAGTTACAACACACGCATCTGGTCAATATAAAGGGGTGCAATCCTGCAAATTCGGCAATGATAGGAACCGCTGTGGGCACTAAACCGCACAAAATAAGCCGAAGGGAAATCATCAAGGCATTTATGCAAATGGCCTCTATTTTTGCCAATAAAAAAGAGACCATAACGGTTCATACGGCGGCACACCATGTTAAAAGCAAGCGTTCGTTAAAACCCATATTGCTCGGTTATAAGACTATTAAGAAATTTGATTTTGTCAATAACAACATCGTCTTTTTACAACCTACTAGGGTCATAAGTAGAAAGTCGATTGAACTTAATTTCCTATTGGTGAAACAGTTATTTGCCAATGCGGAATTTGCCAAGAAATTTCAAGACAATCCTCAACTTACGCTCTCCCTTTTGGTCTCTGGCCCCATTCCTCATGGCCAGCAAAACTATTACCAAAATCTGTTAGAAGATTTTAATGATTTTCTTGAAGAATTAGATAGTGAATTCAGATCTAAAGTGCTGTTAGGATTCTTTTTCAGTGAATTTGATAAGCACGATTTCAAAAAGAAATACAAGAAACCACTAGATATTGAGCTATTGTACGAAGTTGCCTCGCTTATTTTGTTGCCAAGTCAGACCGAAGGCAGGGGACTTCCAATCATAGAAGCTGCAGCATGTGGAACGCCAATATTTTGCAAACAATATGAGCCAAGAGCAGTTTATGAAGAGGTGATTGGATATCATCTGGATGAGCCACATAGATTGAAGGTCCTGGAATTTAAAGGTCAAAAAATTCCAAAAAAGTTGATTGTAGCCATAAGCGACCATGTGTTTTATCCTCAAAACAGTATGGAGGATCTGGTGCATAATCTAAATGTAATTCAACAGCGCTACAGTCTGGAGGCCTTGCAAAGGAATATGGAAAACCTTCTAAGAAGGTTACATTCCCAATTGAATGCCATTTCTAATGAAGAGAATAGTCGCGTGGTTGATCTCCTTAAAGAATATAAAAAGATCGTCAACTTCGAAAACGATGATCTAAATGCGATTATGAACAAAAGAAATCGACATTTTTTACCAGGTTATGGCCGCTTAGCCTTTATGATCTATTTAAAATCTTTAATTGATCCCAGTTTCTTTAGGGTGGAAGAACAATTGATTAAGGGAAGGGTCATGAAATATGCTCGCATGATGGAAAACGATATACCTGATCTGGTCAATACCGATCTGTCTCAGGTTCATGACTATTATAATGCGATCGATGATATTTTTAAGTGTGTAGAAGGCGAAAGCCCCATAAGACATGACCATTCCTTGGCCTACAGGCATCGAAACAAGAAGTTATATAGCTATCAGGAATATACGTATCAGGAACTTACCGGCTTGGTGAATATAATCTACAACGATGTTTTCAAACCTAAAAAGCGAACAGATCAAACATTGGCTCCCCAGTTTTTTTCGGATTGGGAACTGGCCTTGTTTCAACTCACCAATAGCAAATTCTTAGGAATCGACAATCGTAAAATACTTACCGAGAAGCTAAAAGCTAAGGTCCCTAAAGGATATTTTCCGGGAAGGTACATTAAGCATGAAATGGAATACTTTGTACTACAACCCATCAGATCTCAATTGAAGCTTTCTTTGGAAGAAGAGCTTACGCTTGAAATATTGAAGGCCAAAGGGCAAGATCTGCAGAAAGTATACATCTTTATACATGAACCAACAATCACAAAATGGTTTTCAGGTGCTGATATCAAGGAATATCTTGAAAGGGAAACTGAACCAGAACTAGGGTTACTTTATAAGACGGGCGTGATTGAAATCATAGAAACCGAACAATGGTGTGAGGGTGTACATTTTCCACAAATGGGCGCCAAAGCAATTAAAATACTGAGGAAGATCAAAGAATCTGAAGGCTTTTTGATTACCAATGGAGAACATGCTTCTATGATGACAGATATAATAGAGATCGATCATTTTCACATCGGAAAGGCTAGACATAAAATGACCGCTAAAATTATGGGAATACCAAAAGAAAGCGGTTTTATTCAATTCGTTCCGGCAGGTGTAAGAACAACCTTGGCGTATCCTACTCCAATTCAGACTTCAAAAGACTTTGACAATGCCCTGAAAAGCGAGCTGTACAGTGACCTTAAAGTCAAACTTGGAGAGAAAAAATTACTGGATATCATCTCAAAAGATGCCGTAGAAAATGGAACTCCCATCAATACGCTGCTTTTAAAATTAAAGCAGGAAATGGCAGGAACTAAAGCTGTTGAAAGTGTAAAATCCTCCTTTGCAGGGGGTGTTTACAAAGATGGGCTACCTTGGAGTGGTGTTATAGCGGAAATTGACACTAAAAAACATGCCTGGAAATTCGCAGCTCATTTAGCAAGTAAAAATCCAAAGAATGTTCCAGGACTTATCAAAGAGTATAAAAAGAAAAGTGAAAACAAGAACAAGATAGAATTGGCCTGGAATGGAGGTTATATCCTGAACCCTGAATTGGTAGGTAAACTAGGATTACCCGAAACCTATATTGGCTCACCACTGGGCTTGCTAATTATGGATAACAAGGTGTTTTGTCCGCCCCTGTTCAATAAGCCTGCATTTATCATTTATAAAGATGGAAAAATAGACATAAGGAAAGTTAACGCTAGTGCAGGATTTAAGATAAAGGGAAAAAATGAAGAAATTATCTTTAGTCCCGACAACTATAATAAACATAGTTTTTCTGAAGCCTGTTATTACGATCTCTCATATACTCATGAAGAAATAAAGGGGGATGGTAATTTTATTGTAAGACTTGCCGGGAATACAATTAAGCAAATAATGTCCACAAATAAGAATGAGAATGTTCCTGTGATACCAGTGGGCATTACCCTATCCATTCCTGCAGCATTATTTTCGGATACCCTACTCGGGGAAGGAAAAGCCTTGGAAATTGAACTTTTAGAGCCTGAAAAAGACCCATATCGCTGGAAGGATATCTCCTATGCTATTGAAGCCGGACCAATGTTAATCGATAATGAAGTACTTGCGGTGAACATGGAAGATGAAGGTTGGAAGACTGCTAACTCTATTAAAACCCAGGCTGCAAGATTGGATTTTACCGATATGCGAGGACCTAAGATAGCTGTGGGTATTACTAAAAAGGGAAAACTCATGGTACTCATGGTGAATGGCAGAATTAGGGAATCAGTGGGAGCAACCCATTTCGACATGGCCGACATCCTATTGAAGTATGGTATGCATAAGGCTATGGGCTTCGATCCAGGTGGCAGTAGTACACTTGTTGTAGATGGTAAAATCATGAACATATCGCCTTATAATAAGAATTACGAAGAAGATATCTATTCACTTCCTCCCGAACCGCGCTTTGTTGCCAATGCTGTTATGGGATGGATTGAAAATGAGAATTGATGGGAGAGATGAAAAAATTTAAGGAATGTTAGTGAAATAACGTAATACTTTTCCAAAGCAAAGGCCCAT
>CBDUKE010000176.1:0-3872 GCA_965367725.1 uncultured Maribacter sp.
CCTTGCATCATTTTCATCATTTTGCTCATCTGGTCAAATTGCTTTAAAAGCTGATTGACTTCCTGAACATCACGACCACTTCCTTTTGCGATTCGTTTTTTACGACTGGCATTCAATTTGGCCGGTGTTGATCGTTCATCGGGTGTCATGGAATGGATGATTGCTTCAATATGTTTAAACGCATCATCATCAATATCAAGTCCTTTTAAAGCTTTCCCAGCACCAGGAATCATGCCCATAAGGTCCTTGATATTTCCCATTTTCTTTATCTGCTGGATCTGATTCAAGAAATCATCAAAACCGAACTTATTCTTGGCTATTTTCTTTTGTATTTTTCGAGCCTCTTCTTCATCGAACTGTTCTTGGGCCCTTTCAACCAGGGAAATAACATCGCCCATACCCAAAATACGTTCAGCCATCCTTGAAGGATGGAAAACATCAATGGCCTCCATTTTTTCACCCGTACCAATAAACTTTATTGGTTTATCTACTACCGATTTAATCGAAATGGCAGCACCGCCTCTGGTATCTCCATCTAACTTGGTGAGGATAACTCCATCAAAATTCAAGACATCGTTAAATGTCTTTGCCGTGTTCACAGCATCTTGACCTGTCATGGCATCTACCACGAAAAGTGTTTCCTGTGGTTTTATGGCATTATGAATATTCGATATTTCGGTCATCATCCTTTCATCTACAGCCAAACGACCTGCTGTATCAATGATGACCACATTATGACCATTCGCCTTCGCATGGGCAATACCAGCCTGTGCTAGAGAGACGGGGTCATTATTTTCCCTATCAGAATATACCTCTATCCCTATTTGATCTCCTACTACATGTAATTGGTCTATGGCTGCAGGACGATATACATCACAGGCGACCAATAACGGTTTTTTAGATTTTTTGGTTTTTAAGTAGTTTGCCAGTTTGCCGGAGAAGGTAGTTTTACCAGAACCCTGAAGACCTGACATTAAAATGATAGAAGGGGAACCAGAAAGATCAATTCCTTCAGTCTCACCACCCATTAATTGGGTGAGTTCATCCTTTACGATCTTAACCATTAATTGCCCTGGCTGTAATGAGGTCAATACATTCTGACCCAAGGCCTTTTCCCTTACCCTATTGGTAAACTCTTTGGCTATCTTAAAGTTGACATCGGCATCCAATAACGCCCTACGGACTTCCTTGGTGGTCTCAGCAACATTTATTTCGGTAATCTGTCCGTGCCCCTTAAGGACGTGGAGCGCTTTATCTAGCTTTTCGCTTAAATTATCAAACATCTTCTTTCGTTATTAGCAGAGGTGTGCAAAGTAAAGAAATATAGCGCCCATTGCCAAGTGAGTGTTAATAAGAATAGTAGTTTGTTCAGTACTACATCAACTTCTGTAGCACTTTACTTTTGGATAATTCACCGAATCGTGAAATAGTTACCCCCATGTATTTAAAAGAAAAAAGCACCCATTTAAAATGGATGCTTTTCTTGGAAATGTGGGGCAAAAAAGGGTTAAATTTTCTCGAAAGTCAAATAGTCGGTACTATTATCCTCATTGCTGACATCAATCAGTTCTATTTTTGAACTTGAATACTTTTTAATTTCCCAGTCATCCGCCAATTCCTCAAAGATGGCAGGTGATGTAAAGAATATATTAAAATCCAGTTCATCAACATCAGACGAGGTCATTGACCATGCACCAGAAACAGCGATGTTTCCATTGGTAGCACCTAATATGCCATCTGAATTGAAGGTAAATGTATACCCAACATAATTGGTGGTTTCATCATTATCAGCATCTGAATAATTGGTTATTCTCCAATCACCAGATTCAACAGCGGCCTTTATTTTTGACATATCGGCTGCAGTGATTTTTTCTTCAACTTTTGTTTCGTCGTCCTTACTACAGGAACTGATTAATCCCATGCTTAGTAAGGCAATTGTCATAAACATCATTCTTCGGTTCATAGGTAGGGTTTTGGGGTTATATAAAAAGAAACCCCGAGACACAATGGCATCGGGGTATTCCTTATTTTATTTCTTTTCGAAAACCAGATGGTCATATCCACCATTTTTATTTTCATGTTTTAATTCCAATCGGTTATCTTCAACCTCAAGAATTATGTAATCATTACTTAATGGATAGAAATTGCTTTCTGATCCAAAACGAATGATCATTTCCAATTTGTTGTCACTGTTGCGGTACACATACCACTTGCCGGTGCTTATTACCTGCAACTCCATATTCATATCCATTTCAAGTACGGTTATGGTACCATCCATACCAAATTCATAGGTATAATCACCGTAAGCATCAATAAGTGGATCTTCATTTTGAGAGAATAAGGCAAGCTCCCATTGTGTATCATTGAACAATCCCCTTATCCAAGTTACATCTTCATCGTTATCATCGTTATCACAGTTTCTCTCAAGAACCAATTCATAGTCGGTACCAGGAATCTCAAACTTTAAACGGTCCTGTCTAAGTTCGCTCAACGGCCATTCAAAACTTACCCCAGGTTCATCACCCATGGTAATGGCCATTACCAATCGTCCTTGAGCATTAGCCGTAATCTCCCAATTGCCTTGGGAAACAATATCACCACTACTTAAAGTGACAGCACCTCCGGCTTCAAAATTGAATTCAAAACCTAACAATCGCTTGATTTCCTGATTATCGTCGAATACTCTCTTGATAATCCAGCTACATTCTGTAAGTATTTCACGTAAGGTATTTGGGTCATCGTTGATTATGTCACAACCCATGTACATGATTATCTTGTTATCATCACCTGCATATAACTTGATCTTGCCTTCACCAACCTCATAAACATACCACTCTAAGGTAAAATCAACCAATTCATCAAATTCAAGTTTCAATAGTACTCTATACTCAGATACTCTTGTAGACCAAGTACCATTAAGCATATATCCTTCCCTATCGACAACTTTCACAGTACCATCATCCTTAAAATTCATTACGTAGTCAATATACTGGTCTGTCTGCAATTGGTTATCACGTTTAACTTCGTGAATCAACCAAGGACATTCAACTAAATAATTCTCTAATCGTTCTTGGGTAAAATCATCGTCGTTATGATCATTATCATCATCTTCATCACACATTTCCTTGGCATTTTCAATAGCGTTGGCCAATGCTGCATTGGAATCCACAACCATTGTTGATCCATCGTAAAGCTTGAGTGTAATTGGGAAATTTAAACTGATCAAATCATTATCATCCAACCCAGCGAAGAAACGCCTAAGGTCTTTATCGCCTTCAACAGAAACATTTCCTGTTTCCTCATTGTTAATGTCAAAAGTGTAAACGGTAATTGGGTAAACAAAATCTATACACTCAATATCGTCATCATCACCATCTTCTTTACATTCTTGGGCAAGTTCACGTAAATCTTCAATCCCGTCTAAAGTAATCTCGGCATAATCTGCCAAAGAAATTGTTATTGGAAAGATAATATCCAAAATATCCTCATCCTCTTCCAAGGCATCAAAAATCTCCTCTATTGCATCAAGATCCTCATGCGAATTAATAGTCAATTCAAAACCATTAACTTTTACAGCATATGGGAATTTAATATTGAAACAGCTAGATTCATCAACAATATTGTCAAAGGAACCATCATTGGAAGTCGTATTCTCAATTAGTTTAGCTGTAGTAGAATTGGCAGCAATGGCCTCTTGTTCTAAACCTTCTTCAGGTAAGGGTTCAAACTCCTCCTGACAAGAAGTGAATGTAAGCCCTATTATTAGTAGGCTGGCGTAAAATGTGTAATTAATAAACTTTTTCATAACGATTTGGAATTTTTTTGTTCGTATGACCATAAAACAACCAACTTTAAAAATACCCTACCCCATT
>CBDUKE010000177.1:0-3869 GCA_965367725.1 uncultured Maribacter sp.
GATTCCAAATTCTTTAAATTGGCAAGCCCCATGCCTCCAACTCCTATACCGGCAATGTTCAATTTATCACTTGGAGCAACATGTCCAAGGCCACTAACGGCATATGACGGTACAATGGTAAACGCTGCGGAAGCGGCCAAAGTTCTACCCACAAAATCCCGGCGAGTTAAAGTGTTCTCTTTTTTAGTCTTACTCATATTGTATTACTTTTTAAATAAGTTAATAAAATTGTGAATCAGTTATTACGTTGGCTAAAAACCATTTACGAAACAATCAAAGATTTTTAACATATCTGGTACTTCAAGTTTTAGAACAATGCTCTTTCTATTTTGATATAGCCAGCTTTAAAAATACGCATTTTTGTGAAAAATCAATAGTATAAAACCTGTAGATTTCCACATAAAAAAAGAATTGCGGCTATTTTGACAATATTTAGGTAGTTATGTGTCATGTTTAAAAAAATCCGCTTTCTTTAGCAAATTCAAAATGAATCTATTTATCTTTCATTTTAATCCAAAAAAAGCATCGAATAATACAATAACAACAAATGAAAACTTATAAAGTAATAGGCGTAATGTCAGGCACTTCATTGGATGGACTTGACATCGCCTATTGTCATATATACAAAACCTTGGACAATTGGGAGTATAGCTTAGAACAAACCAAAAGTATATCGTATTCTTCGGAAATGAAGGAAAAGCTGAAAAATTCGATTTATCTGTCGGCGGATGCACTCTTGACATTTAACAATACCTATGGCCAATGGCTTGGGGAACAAATAAAAGCCTTCATTAAAGAAAATGATTTGCAGGTTGATTTTATTGCCAGTCATGGACATACCACACATCATCAGCCTGAAAATGGCCTTACTTACCAAATTGGTTCCGGACAACATTTAGCAAATATAAGCGAGTGTAAAGTAGTCTGCGATTTTCGTACCAATGATGTTGCTCTTGGCGGACAAGGGGCGCCTTTGGTTCCGATTGGAGATCAGTTGTTTTTTGGTAATTATGGGTTCTGTTTAAACCTTGGTGGAATCAGTAATATTTCCTTTGAAAAAAATAGCAAACGCATTGCCTATGACATTGGGCTCGCCAATATGATTTTGAATCATATTACCCAGAAGATAAATTTACAATACGACAACAAAGGCCAATTGGCCAGTACCGGTAAAATAAATCCATCAATGCTTCAACAATTGAATGCTTTGGAATATTATAGATTACCTTTTCCAAAATCTACTGGTTATGAGTGGTTTACACAAAAAGTGGTGCCTATAGTAGAAGCAACTGAAGATTCCGTCGAAAATTTACTGCACACCTCAATACATCATTTATGTGAACAAATTGCCATTCAGGTCAAAGCCAATGAAGGGAGCACAAAATCCACTTTATTGGTAACCGGCGGTGGCGCTTTAAATGATTTCCTTATTGAAACTTTAAAGAAAAAATTAGGCTCTACTATTGAAGTTGTGGTACCCACAAAAAAGCTCATTGAAAACAAAGAGGCCCTTGTTTTTGCATTAATGGGGGTTTTACGAATAGAAAAAGAAATAAATGTTTTGAGCTCTGTGACAGGTGCCCTGAGGGACTCTTCCAGTGGAGTTGTTTTTCTTCCGAATTAAAAAAGAAGTCAGATAGTATAATTTAGAGTAAGCCCCTTCTATCTGAATTAAAAAAGAGGTCCTTCAATTTTATGTTTCTTGTTTTTTTTAGGTTGGATAAGGTTTTTAGAAATATCAATCCTGTAAGAAAAGCGTCACCAGAGGCGGTATGACGATCATGATTTTTTAGCTTAAACTGTTTACTAAGGTCGTCTAGTGAATAATGCTTGGCCTTATCTTTGGCTAAGTCTGTTTTCTTGAACAGTATACCCGTATCAATAACTTTGTTCTTTAATTTTGGCAAACCCATTCTTTTCAATCCTGCATTGATCATTGCAACATCAAACGCAGCATGATGGGCAACTAAAACAGCGTTTTTGGCATATTCCAAAAATGAAATAATAGCTTGCTGTTCTGTATGCTTGATAGTATTACCTTCTTTTAAGATACCATGGATTTCTACTGATTCAACATTGAATATATCTTGTTTTAAGTATATCTCAAGAGAATCACCAACATCCATCCTGCTTTCAAAAATTGCAATTGCACCAATTGCCAAAACACGGTCCAGGATAACATCCAAGCCCGTAGTTTCTGTATCAAACACAATAAATCGAACCTCATCAATCTGCTGCGAAGGGTTATTTTTGAAATGGTCATTATACTCCTTCCAAAATTCAGGCTTGTTTTTATTGAAAATCCTATTGAACATTTACATCAGATGTGAAAGGTTAAAACGTACTCTAATCAACTCCTGAATATCTTTGATCGGACCAAAGCATCCTTTCAATTTTAAACGATCTGCTTTACTCAAGGATTTAAGATCAATAAATCTTCCGGAATCACCAAGTCTTAATCCTGCTATTGTTCTGAAGCGCAATAATATTTTGAAGGCATCTATACATGCATTATAAAGGTCTTTATTTTGTGGCTCCAAGTCTGCCAATTTTTGGAATCTAAGGATTGTATTATTATGATCTTTGCTGTTTTTTGAAAGTACCAATAATCTAGCAGCATCAACCAAAGGCATAATAGCTCGGGCTTTTATGTCGAACATATCTTTATGTTCACCACCATGTTCCACAAGAAATTGCCTAAAGAAACTTAAAGGCGGTGGATTTTTAATTGCGTTCAGCGCAAGAAAGTTCAAAAATATTTCATAAGTGTCGATTGAATCAAAAATACTATCAGACAATTGAGCAACAAGATCACTATCGCCATAAACCTTATCATAATCGAAGAAAATTGTAGAGAGCATGATCTTGTCCTGATCGGGTTTCGTAATCCAATCATTGAACTGTGCCTTCCATTCACTGAGTGACAAGCACCATTTGGGGTTACTCGCCATCATATCAGCTGGGCACATTTCAAAACCCACATCATTTAATTTTTCAGTAACCAAAGTTGCCAGCTTTAGAAAGTACGTTTTGGTTTCCTCATATATCCCTATAGGAACATCAGCGAAAACGAGTGCATTGTCCTGATCGGTAAGAAGTAGCTGTTCTCTCCTGCCCTGACTCCCCAATGAAAGCCATGAGAAAGAAGTTGGGGCTTGTTTACCCATTTCTTCCAAAGAAAGCGCTATTGCCTTTTGACAAATGGCCTCATTTATGGCAGACACAATTTTAGAGACAAAAAATACCGGTATCTGCTGATCAAGATAACGTTGCATAAGTCCTTGGGCATTTTGGCGAACATCCTTGAGTTTTTCCGAATTTTGGGCTCTTTTGATTTCCTTGATCAAGAATGATGGATTATTGCTGTGCGAAACAACAATATCATGTTCAGATAAAACACCAATAAGTTCAGACTCGATCGTGCCATCTTTTGTGATACAAAGATGGGTAATCTTATTTCTAAGCATTGATATTTGGGCTTCGGCAATCGATGTAACCTCAGGAATTGTTATGACCGGGGAACTCATGATATGAGTAACCTTATCCGTTAACTTGAATTTGCCAGTTGCAATTTTAGTACGAAGATCTTTGTCGGTAATGATTCCCTGGGGTTTATTGTCCTTGGTGATAATTATTGAGCCTACCTTTTTCTCTGTCATTGTTACCGCGGCAGTTTCAACTGTGGTGTTTTCAACACAAGTAACGGGAGCCCTCTTAAACTGTACATTCTGTACATGTTTTAGATGTTCTGTAGTCTGATTGAATTCCTCTTCCTGCGAATACAATCTACCATTGCTATTATCGATATAAGGATTTAAGGTATTTGAAGCGAAACTTGCCAGTAAAAACTTATTCGCTTGTACATTTGT
>CBDUKE010000178.1:0-3865 GCA_965367725.1 uncultured Maribacter sp.
CATCTTTGCCCTGATCATTCCCAAACAGCCCATTGAATATCTTCAGTTCGTAATCCGCCACCTCGCTTGGCAATGGTTTTATACGTATAAGTTTAGTATCCTTTTTTCCAAACAACCCTTTTTTTGGCAACTCTTCAATCCGTAAATACCCTTTGGACCCCCAATAAGGCAGCAAAGAGATCAAATCTGCATTGTCTGCTTTATCATCAATGAGGAAGCCAGCCATTGCAGGGTCTATAAGCTCTGGCGGATAATAACTAGTAGCGCGCACAACCCGATCATCCTTGCCAAATTTCCTCCAAACCAGATAGAATGCGCCTATCAAAATCCCTACGAAGAATAGCCAGCCATATTCATTCCAAAATGGCCATAAGGGTTTAATTTCTTCGACAGAGTTGGCCGGAAGGTTGATCAATACGGTCACACTTTCACCTGGATGTGATACAAAATTTTCAATACTTGAACCTTCCAATATCCCTTTGTCATACTGCACTTTGAAATCTCCACTAGTAGTGGAGGTTCCGCTATTTCCTGAATAAACAAAACTATTCTCTTTGCTGAGCCCTATTTCATCAGGTACATGGATCTTAAAGGTAATTCGATGAAAATCGGCATACCAGCCATCGGGTTTTATGTTCCAATAAAACCTGATTTGTGAATCTGTAAAAAGAAAGGCATTGTAGACCCGATAATTGATTTGATAATGCTGTGGCCCGATCAATGTTATATCCTCATCCCCAATTTTAATATCTATTTTATCACTTAATTTCTGGACAAAGTCAAATGGGGCATCGAATTTGTAATCCGGCACCTTTATTTTGCGAATTTTTATTCGTCTTTTCTGTGCATTCCCTTCCGTATCAATAAGGTCGTAGTTGGTTTGTATGGTCCGGTAAATTCCATGTTTATAGGTTTCAAAGTTGAGGTCATAATTCTCCACAACATCGAAGTAGCCTTCTTGGTGAATGAAGATTTCGACCGAATAATTACGCACTGTGAAATCCTGTGCATACCCAGAACAAATGGGAAGGAGTATAAATAGAACGAAAAAAATCTTTTTCATCGATTAAAATTCGGTTTTCCTTGACGCCCTTGTAGCTTGCGACCACAAATTGTAGCTCCTTATTTCGCTACAAGATTCCATTGATTTGATCTTGAGCACTTGTATTGGGCGTTTATCAGTGGTGAAATTCATCCAAAATAAGGTCATCTTGTATCCAATAGCCTATGTTGATATGGCTTTGATTCAGCAGACTCCTTTTTTCCAAAATAGTAGTGGTTTTTTCCTAACCTATAAGGGCCTATGAGAAATCTACTTTTACATTCGCCCTACTTACCTCGTCTACTTCAAAAAAGTCGAAATGCTGGTACTTGAACATCCCTGCAAAAAGTACCCCGGGAAAACTTTCGCCATAAGTGTTATTTTCCCTTACAGTTCCGTTGTAATAACGACGGCTACGTTCCAGGTTCTCTTCGATTAAATTCAATTTCTCCTGTAAATCGAGAAAATTCACATTGGCCTTTAAATCAGGATAAGCTTCACCTAGGGCAAAAATACTTCGTAGGCTTTGTTGTAACTGATTCTCGGCCTTGATCTGCGCGTTGATGTCCCCTTTTGGAACCTGCATAGCCGCATTACGGGCAGTAATCACATCTTCAAGTGTCGATTTTTCATGTTTTGCATACCCTTTTACGGTTTCCACCAGATTGGGAATTAAATCGTACCGGCGCTTCAATGCCACATCGATATTACTCCAGGCATCATTTACCGTATTCCTGTTTTTTACAAATCGATTGAATATTCCAACAAGTAATAATGCAATCAGAACTATTAAACCGAGTAGAATGATCATAGTTGCCATGATTTTTTTATTTTAGATTTTATTAATTATGTAAAGGCATACTAAATTACATTTATTTGGGGTCAACCAATATAAAATCCCAAAATTTTACTTCAACACCATGGAATGCGATTCCAACATTGAATCAATCACCCTAAAATCAAGCCTCTTTTGCGTACCCAGAAAAAAGCAAATACAATATTGGGGACCCAACATAACCATGCCACTATGCGGTAGGCAACTTCAAAGTCATCAAAAACAATATTCAAAATAGGTAACCAAATTCGCAGTGTAACTGCCGCAAAGCAAGCCGCATAACTATAAATCATAAATCCTTTGTGCAAGGAAATGTCTTTATTGCGAACAGCGATGTATGCTCTTAAAGTTGTAAAAAGCCAAAAGATACCCAAGCCCATAAATCCCAATGAAGCTATAATACCTCCGGTGGCATTAAAGGCAATATAAATACCGCAAATACCACTAATCACAGCAGAGATGATATATAATTTGCCAACATTTCTATGCATTTTTAAATTTGCATTTCTAAGCTTCTCACTAAACTGCATCCATCCGATCAGTAAGGCCAAACCACCAAAAAGAATATGCCCATAGAAGCCAATATTCCATAGCGTATTGGCAAGTAATTCATCACTTTTGGATGCTAGAAGGCCAAACTCCCTATCTACAAAAAAATAGATCAAGGGATATAATCCCACTGCTACTGCAAGAACCACAAATACAAACCAAGAAACTATGTTCGTTGTATTCTTCATATTACTATTTATATCTCCAACTTGTTAGATCGGCTCCTTTGGGCGCGCTTTCAGCTATACGCTTCATGATTTTTGGTACATACATTGAGTTGTATCGCATACGACTAATGGCATTGGGTTGTTCAGGATCACCGTTCCAACAATGCTCGGCCCTATCGCCATAAGTGACCTCACCATCATAATAAGGTTCGGTGGTGCTTTCTAAAAAATCCTCCATCAAATACACGGCATTATTGAGGTAATAATTATCCATATCGCCGCAGTAAATGTGTATTTTACCTTTTAGATTTTCACCCAATTTGTCCCAATCGCGTTCTAAAATATATCGAAGATCAAAATTTTCCTTCCAATATTCAGCAACCTTATGGTCAATATCCCCAGTCATTTTATCCCAAAGTCGAACAGGATAACCATCTGCACCTTGGGGCGAATAGGTAGCCTCCCAAATATCCCATTGTTGTCCGGATCTTGACTTATCGCCCAAAACCAATTCTAGATGATTTCCTTGGCGTAAAGTAGATTGTATTTGGCCCAAATAATTTCGATGCGAAGGCACTTCCAATTTTTTGTGTTCACTTTGATAGTAATACGCATTTTCATCCTCGTAAATATTGGTAAGGCAATAGGCCCTAAAATCTATAGGGTCGGGACAAGCTGCAAAACAGCCATTGTATTCTTCTGGATATTTGACTTGTACTGCCAAGGCTTCCCAACCACCTGTTGAACCCCCGTATAAAAAGCGTGACCATCCTTCGCCCATTCCCCTAAATTGTTTTTCAATTTCAGGAATTAGCTCGTAGGTAATCGCATCGCCATAAGGCCCTTGACTCGCAGAATTCACGGCATATGAATCATCATAATAAGGCGTGGGATGTTGTATTTCAATAATCAAAAACCTAGGAAAATCAGGTTCATTCCATCTTTTATAAAAATCATAGGATTCCTGTTCTTGAATAATATTATAGCCTTCCAAGTTAAAGCGGGCGGAGTATTCCGGTTTCATATTGGGATCGGGTGGAGTGGTCCTAAAGCCTCCAAAATCAGATGGAAAATGACCATGGAAAACCATCAAGGGATATTTGGCTTCTGTATGCTCCTTGAATCCTTTGGGCAATAATACATGGGCACCTAAGTACACATCCCTACCCCAAAATTCGGATAGTTTTTCAGATTTCACTTTAATATGTTTTATCCATTCCGTATCCGCTGGTTCTTCAATTGGTGGAATGACTTGGTCCATGACCACATCAA
>CBDUKE010000179.1:0-3863 GCA_965367725.1 uncultured Maribacter sp.
GCCAAACTTGCATGAGTGCTCCAGGTCTTAATTGGCCACTCCAAATTCCTGATGTATCAACTAAAGTACCCATACCTGCATAAACAATAGCACCAGCATTGCCCTTACCCCTATATTTTTCTGGAAGGCTTCGCCATCCCTGGTGTGTTTCTGAAGCAGAAGCGTAAAGCAAATTAAACACCTGTTTAGAGGTGAAGGATTTTGTGGCCATGCTTTCCGGCAAATCTTGATACAGCGAATGACCATGAACCTCTTTATACGCTTGTTCAAAACGAACTTTACTTACTGAAAGGCAATGACCTTTAGGCTCTTTGTTTTCGCTGTTGAGATAATTTTCTACTATCTTATCAGCCACCGGACTTTTGATATCTAAACTAACCAGTGATGTAACTTCGTTTACTCCTATACCAGTACCGGTTTGTGCCAATGAATCTTTAGCATTGGATAAGATTGGTGTTATTTGCGTTGGTTTTTGGCTAATATATTCATGATCATCAAAACCATAATTATAAAAAGTAGTTGCTGTTTTGCCATTGCTGCTTTGTGCTTGTGTAGTATTTTGATCCGAACCCAAAAGAATCGTTTTATTCTTAATTTTTTTGGTCGACGAACAACCAAATAGCATAAGGCCAATAAGAACTATTATTGCGTAGTAAGCAATAGATTTTTTTAGCAACATTTTTAATGGGACGCTACTCATTTCTTAAGCTTGTATTCACTTTTTTATCAACTTAGCTAAACTTTGTAGTTGCTATAGCGTTTTGTTATTCAACCTACTAGCGCAACTACAAAGATAACACAATTACCGATTTGTTTTCATTTCGAATGCTTCCCTCCTATGCTTCGACTTCGCTCAGCACAGGCTTGTCGCATAAAAAGTGTTTACTCGCTCCACTACTATTTGATAAATAAGTGCTCGTGAACCGCAGGCGGTTTCATAAATATTGTAGTAGAAACTTTCTAGACGCGGGAAAAAGTGATTACCCTGTATTTACACTTTTATTCATTTATTTCACTATTCGTTAAAGGTTACCCTTTTGCGAACAGTCCCCATGATAAGACAGAATTTAAAATCATCATACTATTCTGGATTCAATTCATCCACATGCAGCATATAAGTAGCTATGGTTTTCAATTCCTCATCGGAGATGTTCTTTAAAAATCCATCAATGTTGGCCTGCATAATCGCTACTTGACTCGCCGTGGTGTCTACTATAGGTTTTGCCTCGCCCTTTAAAAAGGCTACAATATCTCCATTTTTCTCTTTATAAACCTTCATGATTTCTTTCACTGAAGGGCCTATTTTTATCCCGTTCACATCATGGCAGGTAATACATGTTTTTTCTGAAAACAATCGATTGCCAAGAAAAATTTGGGAGTCTTTGCTCAATTCCCCGCGTTCGGGTACAACATTTTCTATAACTTCTTTTGATTTCTTTCCCATATTACAGCTAGACACTATGAGAAATACAATGAAAAATGAAATGAGGCGCATATTGTTTGACTTTAAAGTATTGGTGCAACTAAATATTGTGAAAAGTTATATTATATAATCCATGCCATAAACACCTTTATTCATGGCTAATTATTTTCTAATAAGGAATTCATGAACCCGAAGAAAGTTATTGATAGAAAAGTTAAAAGTCGGCATAATTCAACAAGTATTTTGATCGTTTACGAAATTCCGTTTGTCTTCATATTTTTAAGGATATTACGAACAAGCCCTCTTAAAAAATGTCCAGGGCCAATTTCTGTAAACTCAGTTGCTCCATCCTCTTCCATATGGAGAATTGTATGCCTCCACATTACCGGATGCGTCAATTGATTGATTAAATTTTCCTTAATTAATTCTATATTTTCAGTCGGTCGCCCTTTGACATTCTGATAAATAGGGCAAATTGGTTTTTTGAATATTGTATCCTCTACCGCTAATCTAAATTCTTCAACTACTGGCTTCATAAAGGGAGAATGAAATGCCCCACTTACGGGTAAATTTATCACTCTAATTGCACCTGGCCTTAATTTATCACAAGCTTCGTTTAGCGCCTTCATTTCACCCGAAATAACAACTTGATGTAGCGCGTTATAATTAGCAGGAACAACTACTCCGTCTATCTGATTACAGATATCCTTAACGATAACATCATACAATCCTACCACAACAGCCATACCTGTATTTTCGTCTTCACAAACTTTTTGCATAAGAGAAGCACGCCTAGCTATAAGTTTCAGTGCCGATTCAAAATCTAAAGACCCAATAGCAGCCAAAGCTGATATCTCACCCAAAGAATGCCCGGCAACCATATCGGGTTTAAATTTATTGCCAAGGGTTTGTGCCAGAATATATGAATGTAAAAAAATTGCTGGTTGAGCAAACTTGGTTTGTTTCAAATCTTCTGCAGATCCTTCAAACATTACATCAGTAATTGAAAATCCTAGAATGTCATTGGCTCTTTTAAAATATTTTTGGGCCAATTCGGATTTTTCAAATAACCCTTTTCCCATACCTGGAAATTGAGTGCCTTGACCAGGAAATAAGTATGCATGCATAAATACAATAGATTGTTAGGGTTTTTAATACATCAATTTTTATCAGAAATAGAAGCGATAAGAAAACAAAAACATTAGTGATAACTAGAATCTTAGTATTCCTGTCAAGAACTAAATATGATTATCATAGGACATTCCATTTACAAATATTATATAAATATATACTTTAGAACAGAATTAAACTATTTCCTTTAAATTTTCAAAAGGCCAAGGCAACATTTTACGTTTAATACACTGATATCTTGTCAATGATTTTTTTTAAGTTCTGTAAAATATCCCTTAAATAATCCTCCGCTTTTAACTTATTCCTTCACAAACACCATACAATGTTGCCAAGGGAGATTACCTATATTGTGTTCTAGTTTCATGCCTGCCGCCTGCATCTCTTTTACGGCTTGCGCTTCGGTCATTTTATGTACGCTTTTAATAGGTACGCTATCATCTTCCCCACGGTATTCGATCAGAAATAGTTTTCCATTTGCCCGAAGTGCCTTTTTAATGGAAGCTATCATTTCAATAGGATATGCAAACTCATGGTACACATCGACCATCAATACCTTATCAACGGAATTTTCGGGGAGATTGACGCTTTTCTCGCTTCCTTTGATAAGCGCTATATTTTTATGCTTCCCGATTTGCTTTTTGTTACGGAGTGCAGTTAACATTTCATCTTGAATATCAACGCCATATATAAGACCTTCGCCAACCATGGACGCCATCTTGAATACATGGTACCCCGATCCAGCACCAATGTCCGCTATGGTATCCCCGGTATGAATAGCCATATTACGCAGTAATTTAGTGGTGTTTTCTTCGGCTTCGCGTTCAGCGCGTTCGAGCCATCCCATTCCCTGGAAACCCATCACATGGGCAATTTCCCGGCCCATATACCATTTTCCGGTGCCATTCGGATTTCCGTTTTTAAAAGTATAACTCCCGTCCAAAGCAGTTGCCTGCCCAGTGCATGGATAGAGCGGCGCTATCAGAAGAAACAAAAACAGGAAACGAACCATTTTTTTGTTACCTAACAAATGTTTCCGGTAATCAATAGCTTCGAAGGATAAAATTCTTCTATACATTATTTTCTCTAATAGATGATAACAGCATTAAATCTTACTACTTGTTGTCAATTTTTAAAAATCGAAGACAATACCTATACTGGGGATAATCTGGCCACCATCATCTTCTATGGCGACGAGGCTTTGTGGTTGTACCACCATGCCCATGGCATCTCGATTTAGACCAAAATCAGTCGGACTTGGTGTGTTCTGCCCTAATATATTCTGTGCTTCGATAAACAATTCGAAAGCAAA
>CBDUKE010000180.1:0-3848 GCA_965367725.1 uncultured Maribacter sp.
CTGTTCAAATTTTTGGTGACTTCTGCCATTTCTATACTAGATTGTTCCAAATTGCTGAGCATGTTTTGCATTTTAACCCCATTCAACGAATCGTTCAATAGCACACCTGCAGCACTTTTTTCAAAGTTGATCTGATTCACTATTGAATTTAATTTCTGAATTGTGTAATTGGCATCACGACTGGCATTCTTTAAGTTGGTAATGGTATGTTTTAAATCAGCAGCCATAAGGGTGTCATTCAATAATCTTCCCATGGTTCCTTTTCCTTTTGTCATAGCCTGGGTTACCTTCAGTAAGTCTGCAGTCAATATTGCGGCATTTTCATTGGTTGTATTCAGTGTACTCAACATATCTTGGGTCGCGATTCTGGAATAGGATTTCAGCTCATCACCCTCTAAAATAAAAGGTGCTGAACCTTCTCCAGGTATTAGATTAAGAATCATACTACCCACCAAGCCATCAGAACCAATTGTGGCTATAGCATCTTTTTTTATATGGTCCATCATTTTTTTCTCAATAAGCATATATACTCTTATTGTGGTATCATTCACCATATCAATGGTTTTTACAGTACCTACATTAATTCCTGAGAAACGCACATTATTACCTTTTTGTAGCCCATTGGCATTATTGAAAACAGCGCTGATCGTAAAAGTCTGGCCAAACATGTTCTGCCTATTGCCTATCACATATGCCGCAATTACCAAAAGTACTGTTCCAATTACCACAAATAATCCCAGTTTTAGATTTTCCAATGTTGTTTTTGCCATGATCTTATTTTTTAAAGAATGCCTCGACTTTTGGGTCGCTGGATTTTGATAAATCAGCATAGGTTCCTTCTGCATAATTAACCCCGTCAACCAACAGCACCATACGCTCGGAAATTACCCTTGCACAGTCCACATCGTGAGTTATTATCAATGAAGAGGTCCCATACTTTTTTTGAATACTTCGCATTAGTTCAATAATCTCTTTTGCTGTTATTGGATCCAACCCACTAGTAGGTTCATCGTATAATATAATCTTAGGTTTTAAAATCAAAGTCCGCGCCAAGGCCACCCGTCTCTTCATTCCTCCAGAAAGTTCGGAGGGCATTAAATCCATGGTATGGGCAAGACCTACATTTTCAAGAGCCTCTATTACCAATGGGGTGGTATCTTTTAGACTCCCTAATTTCTCCTTATGTCGTCGCATGGGAAATTCGAGATTTTCACGAACGGTCATAGAATCATAAAGCGCACTGCCTTGAAATAAAAACCCAATATCGGAACGCAAGGCATCAAGCGTTTTTCTATCCAATGTTTTTATTTCTTTCCCCATTACCGAGATATAACCGCTGTCCGGTAGCATAAGTCCTACCAAACATTTAATCATCACAGACTTTCCGGAACCCGATTTTCCCATAACCACAAGGTTTTCGCCTTTATGCAATTTCAGTGAAAATCCGTTTAAAACATGGTTATCACCAAAACTTTTACGCAAATCCCGGATATCAATTACTGGCTCATTACCAATATCGGTTTCCTTTTCAATCAATATTTCTTCATTTTTCAACATATCATAATTCATAAAAAATATCGGATATAAAAACAGCTATAAAGTCAACAACAAAGAGAAGTAGCGATGCCATAACCACAGCAGTATTTGCTGCTACCCCCACACCAGCCGTTCCTTTTTTGCTGTAATATCCCTTATAACAACCGACTAGGCCTATGGTAAATCCAAAGAAAAATGATTTAACAGTTGCAGGTATTAAATCGCCGAATTCCAAAGCATCGAAAACAGTATTAAAATAGAGTTGGAATGAAACGTCGCCTTTTATGTTTTCTACCAAAGCCGATCCATACAATGCCACCATATCACCAAAAATAACGAGTAGCGGAAGCATTAGTGTTGTAGCTGCTATTCGTGTTACTACCAAGTATTTAAAAGGGTTGGTTCCTGAAACTTCCATGGCATCAATCTGCTCGGTAACCCGCATAGAGCCTAACTCCGCTCCTATTCCCGATGCAATACGTCCTGCACAGATCAATGCAGTGATAACTGGGCCTATTTCCCTTACAATGGAAATACCAACCATATTGGGCATCCATGAAACAGCCCCGAACTCTAAAAGTGTGGGCCTGGATTGTAAGGTTAGCACTAAACCAATAATGAACCCTGTGACCCCAACAAGGACCAAGGATCTATTTCCCATATTGTAGCACTGCCGTAAAAGTTCTTTAAACTCCCAAGGAGGTTTTAAAACCTCTTTAAAGAAACGCATAGCAAAATAAGATAGCTCTCCTATTTCAACAAAGAACTGTTTTAGTTTTTGGGCGGTTTGTGTTGCATATGCCATCTTCAAATGCATTTAAAAATGAACTATTCAAAGATACTTTTAACTACATTTTTATTCTATGACTAAGGTCATATAATGCAATTGGATTTTAAATTAAAAATGATGTACATGATATTGCTCATTTCACGGATTACCTATGTCTTATAACTTAGCACAAAGATTCATTATACCATGCAAACAACTTTTGAAATACAACAATCAATTTCCCATTTGGATAAAAAAGTGGTCATAGAAAGGCTGCATAACATAAGGAATATCTGGAATGTCTATGTAGACACTGAAAATCGGCTGATTTCTTTTGAATATTTGAATAGAAATGTATTGGAAGTACTTCGTAGGGAACTAAGTGAAATGGGACTGTTTGTAATTAATGACTCCCATCAATTGGACAACAGTACCAAACCTTGAATAAACTAAATCCTTTACCAGATGTCAAAAAGGCTTGCATTTACATTGTTATTTCTTTTCTTGCTTTTGATTACCATAACCATAGCTAAACTATTGGAAATCAAAAAGGAGGTACACTTGGATATCCCAATTAAAAATCCTGCTTTAACTGAGAAAATAATTCCAAAAAAAAATATAACTGAGAAAAAAAATCCGGTAAAACCTATTTTGGTACATGATACAATACGGATTGAACGCTATTTTAGTTATATGGATTCATTGGTAACAGTTCATGACTCCTTAACCCCTTATCCACTTTCGGAGCATATACTGGTCAAATCAAATCCATGGATCATTGATACGCTGGCAAATACCGACTATTATAGCATGATGCAAAGGGATTCTTTTGTTTATGACCAAAGAAAAATGATCGTGCTAAAACCAAAAGATAGCATTATGCTACCTGATTCATTAAAAGCTTATTCAATTATTGAAGCCTTCGGCAAGACAAGAATTGACATAAACTTACCAGAATACAAATTAAGGGTATATGAAGGCTCATTGCTAGTTTCTACATATCCTATTAGGATTGGCCAGAATAAACGAAAGTATTTAAAAATGGGCGATAGAGTAACCGACCTTAGGACTTTACAAGGAAAAGGTCAAATCATTGGCTATAGAAGAAACCCTGATTTTTATAATCCTACAACAGGCAAACAGTTTTTTTTGACGCGCAGGGACGATAACAAAACAACCTTAATGCCCCAAATACCTTGGATAGTAACGGAAATCGAAGGTATAAGAAATGGCCAGCTCATACACCCCACTACAAACCCTAAATCATTGGGAAAGGCATATTCAAACGGTTGTATAGGAGTTAAGGAATCGGATGCATGGCGCATTTATTACCAATGCCCTATCGGGACCGAAATAAATATTCGGTACAATTTAAAAGTCATGGATGACAATGGCACTGAATTTTTGTTAAATGACATCTATAAAGAAAGTGTTTGAGACCTAAGGATTACCAAAAATAAAAACACCAATATATTTTATCTTCAAGCACACCTTCCTATATTTGCAGACCAATTTTATGCCCACGTGGTGGAATTGGTAGACA
>CBDUKE010000181.1:0-3621 GCA_965367725.1 uncultured Maribacter sp.
ATCAAAAGTTATGGTTTCTCCCGGGGTCATTCCATCAACATTCATTCCGAATATCAATTGTGTATTCAAGCCATCATTAATTTGGAATCTAGGCTCTTTTTCGTCATTATTCGAGAGCATTAATAATAATCGACCATCCAATTGTTCCGGATTAATTGATTCAACAAAGGAAACTGCAATACTATTATTTTTCTCATTGGAGGATTGACATCCTATTAAACAAAAAAGAAGGAGATAAGAAAATGGAATCAGTTTTTTCATGTTAAAGGTTGATTTTCAACAAAAGGTACTGATTTACAAGCAATCAATCAAACCTGCCTGTAGCCGGCAGGTAACAATTTGCTGAATCTTGCGTTATATACTAGAAGAAACTTGGTGATAATGCCTACTAAATTACCAGATATGAGAAAGTTGTTTTTTGCCGTATTAGTGCTTGTTGGAATTATTTGCATAAGCAGTTGTGATTATGACGATAGCAATGATTTGGATATCATTACCCCAAATGATAGTATACAAACAGGGATCAGTATAAATGAAAAAACCCTCTGATCAGAGGGTTTTATATTCCGTTTATTCTTTCAAAACTACCAAATTTTCACTCTTTCCTCAGATGCCAAGTACAAGGAATCGGTTTCTTTAATATTGAAAGCAGTATAAAATTCAGGTACATTACGTACAATTCCGTTTACCCTAAACTTTGCAGGGGAATGGGGATCTGTATTTATTTGAACCCTTAAAGCCTCATCCCTTATCTTATTTCTCCAAGCTTGGGCATAACCGATAAAGACCCTTTGCTCCGCTGTATAACCATCCATCTCTGATGGCTCCTTACCATCTAAGGACATCTTATAGGCCTTAAGGGCAATACTAAGTCCACCTAAATCACCTATATTCTCACCAAGTGTGAATTCTCCGTTCACCTTAAGGTCGGGCAGTGCTTCAAAATCATTGTATTGGGCAATCAAGGCAGCTGTTCTTTTCTTGAATTCTTCCTTATCCCCTTCTGTCCACCAATTACGCATGGCACCATCACCGTCAAAGGTACTACCGGTATCATCAAAACCATGTCCTATTTCATGCCCTATTACTGCGCCTATAGCACCATAATTAACGGCATCTTCAGCATTTAAGTCAAAAAACGGAGGCTGTAAAATCGCCGCAGGGAAAACTATTTCGTTCAAAGTAGGGTTGTAATACGCATTTACCGTTTGTGGGGTCATTCCCCATTCATCCTTATCGATTGGCTGTCCCAATTTCGCCAATTCCCTATTATACTCCATAATGCCGGAACGTCTTAAATTACCAAAAAGATCATCGGCTTTAATCTCTAAATCATAGGCTTTCCACTTATCAGGATATCCAATTTTAGGAGTGAATTTGCTTAACTTATCCAAGGCCTCTTTTTTGGTAGCCTCGCTCATCCAATCCAGTTCTTTTATGCTTACCTCATAAGCTTTGAGAAGGTTATCAACCAATGTTTCCATGCGTTCTTTGGCCTCCGGTGGAAAATGTCTTTTCACATAGACTTTGCCCACAACTTCACCCAATGTTCGGTTTACCGTAGAAACACCTCTACGCCACATAGGTCTTTGCTCCTGCGTGCCACGAAGTTCCTTGCTGTAAAACTCCCAGTTTTGCTGATTCAACGCTTCGTTTAATCTTGAGGCATTGGCATCAACTACACCCCATTTTAGGTATGTTTTCCATGTATCCAAACTAGTGGAAGTTATAATATTGTCAAGCGATTTGGTGTAGTCCAACATAAGTACCCCCAATTTATCCTGTTTTTCCAATCCAGCTTCCGACAAGTAAACATTCCAATTGAATTTGGGCATGATGTTCGAAAGAGTATCAACTGGGAACATATTATAAAGAGCAACCAGATCTCGGGTTTTCTCTTTTTCCATATGTTTTTCGGCCAATTTGGTTTCCAAAGCAATAACTGTCTTTGCTGCTCCTGACCCATCTGGCAGCTTGGCCAAATTGAACATTTTTTCAATATGCTCCCCATATTTTGTTTTAATCTCCCTGGAACGATCATCTTCCTTGAGATAATAATCCCGATCAGGCAAGCCCAATCCCGACTGCCAAGTATATACCGTATATATTGTAGGGTCTTTAAAATCCTGATATACAAAAAGCCCTAAAGGTACATTCACCCCAACTTTATTTGCATAAGCAAAATAGGTGGCCAGTTCATCATAGTTTGAGATTCCATCTACTTTTGCCAGTTCGTCTTGAATTGGTAATACCCCCAGTTCATTTCGCTTTTCAATATTCATAAATGACTGATACAAATCACCTACCTTTTGCTCGTCTGAACCTTTTGCGAAATCACCTTTTGAAGATTCTTCAATGATCTTTTTAACATTGTCCTCAGACTCTTCATGAACAATATAACCAACGCCGTATGAGGCCTTATCTGCAGGAATTTCAGTGTTTTTAACCCAAGTGCCATTTACAAAGGATGTAAAATCATCTCCGGGATTCACCAAGGTATCCATATGTTGTGTAAGTATTCCTGATGTCAATTCTTTATTTTCGACATTTTCCTTGGGGTCACTCTTACAACCGATTACCAACAAAATGGCCATAACCGCAGTAGATTTAAATAATGGTACTTTCTTCATATTGACTTAGTTTTAATTTGTTTTTGAATTTGACGAAAAACCCACCTACTTGTTACAGATCTAACGATTAATTGTACGATAATTAAAAGCCCATTTTAAACGGGGCTTTTTTTAATCCCTACTTCTATGCCTTTCTCGGGCCAATAAGGTGTTCTTTAACAGCATGGCTATGGTCATGGGACCAACACCACCAGGAACAGGTGTAATAAAGGAAGCCTTTTTACTCACATTCTCAAAATCTACATCCCCTGTAATGTAATACCCTTTTGGCCTGGTGTCATCCGGGACCCTTGTTATTCCCACATCTATAATAACCACATCGTCTTTTACCATTTCGGCTTTCAAGAAATTGGGAACGCCCAATGCAGAAATAATAATATCTGCCTGGGATGTAATTTGTGTTATGTTCTTAGTACGGCTATGGGTCAAGGTTACGGTTGAATTACCAGGGAATCCTTTTCGTCCCATTAAAATACTCATGGGGCGACCCACAATGTGGCTTCTACCAATTACGACGGTGTGCTTTCCTTGTGTTTCAACGCCGTACCGCTCAATCAACTCCAAAATACCAAAAGGAGTGGCAGGAATGAAGGTACTCATATCCAAAGCCATTTTACCAAAATTGGTGGGATGGAAACCATCAACATCCTTGTCAGGATCAACCGCCATAATTACTTTTTGGGTATCGATCTGATCAGGTAGGGGAAGCTGTACAATAAACCCATCTATATCATCATTCTGATTTAACTCTTCAATCTTTTTCAACAACTCGACCTCAGATGTGGTATTAGGCATTTGCACCAATGTAGATTCAAAGCCGACGCGTTCACAAGAACGGACCTTGCTCCCAACATAGGTAAGACTAGCACCATCAGTACCTACGATTATCGCGGCCAAATGAGGAACCTTTTCACCATTCTCTCTCATTTTTGCTACCTCAGCAGCAATTTCCTCTTTGATTTGATTTGAAATTTTCTTTCCGTCAAGTATT
>CBDUKE010000182.1:0-3616 GCA_965367725.1 uncultured Maribacter sp.
ATGATTGCATCGATAAAAGTAAACAACAGAAATCACACTATAGATTTGTCAAAACCATTGGATATTTCAATACCCTTGAAAGGTGATGCATCCAATGTCAATGCATGGTATATAGAGCATCCGAGAATTCAACCGCATACTGAAGGTGAATTTGTTGGGGCAGTTTCAGAAGGCGCTGCTATTAATTTCAACGATATTTGGTTCAGTCCACATGCCCATGGAACCCATACGGAATGTGTTGGCCACATTACCGAGGAAGTGCACTCTATCAATAAAAATCTAAATCGGTATTTCTTCTATGCGGAGGTTATAACCATAGCCCCAGAAAAATATAAGGGCGATTTTGTATTATCTAAAAAGCAATTGCAATATGCTTTCGGGAATAAAAAGAGAGACGCTGTAATTATAAGGACACTGCCTAATTTAAGGGATAAGACCTCCAAACAATACTCCAATACCAATCCGCCTTACCTCTTGGAAGAGGCAGCCCAATTTTTAGTGGATAAGGGGGTAGAACATCTGTTGATTGATTTACCCTCGGTTGATAAGGAAAGGGATGCTGGAGCGCTATTGGCCCATCGGGCATTCTGGAATGTCGATGGCAAAATGCGCATGCAAGCAACGATTACAGAATTTATTTTTGTTCCCAATGCCATTGAAGACGGCACCTATTTTCTTAATTTACAGCTAGCACCTTTTGAGAATGACGCATCACCTAGCAGACCTGTTTTGTATAAAATATTGGAATCATGAAAGTATTGGTAAAATTTGAGGAGTTGATGATGTTTGTGCTTGGCATTTTCATGTTCGGTTTGCTGGGATACCAGTGGTGGTGGTTTTTGGTGCTAATACTCGCACCTGACATAGGAATGTTGGGCTATGTTTTCAGCAATAAAATCGGGGCTTTCACCTATAATCTTTTTCACCATAAAGGATTGGCAATTCTTTTATATTTTGTGGGATTGTATGTCTCATCACCCATAATTCAATTAGCTGGGATTATTTTATTTTCACATTCCTCATTGGACCGGGCATTTGGTTACGGATTAAAATATGACAAAGGATTTAAATACACCCATTTAGGGGAAATAGGCAAGAAAAATGGATAGTATTGTTGAGGTTTTTATGGGATTAATACTTGGTGCAATAGCCATGTATTGGATGTTTTCGATATTTAGAAAAAAGAAGAGTAAAGAACTCACAGAACATCAATCTACTGTACTATTGGAAAAAATAAAAAGCGTTTGCAAACTCATTTCTGTAGAAGGCGATTTTGCCGAAATCTATAAATACGAAAATACCAAAGAGCGTTTTTTAAGCCTGGTGAGCAGCAAAAAGAAAGCATTGATCGTTATCAATGCCAAGGCCCAAATCGGATATGACCTGCAGAAGATATTCATGCATGCCGATAATGAAAAGAAGAAGATAATCTTGACCAATTTTCCTGAGCCCGAAGTGATTTCCATTGAACCGGAACTCGAATTCTACGATATTCAGAACGGACTCTTCAATACCTTTACACCACACGATCTTACTTCCTTGAACAAGGAGGCGAAAAAACATATTTTGGAAAAAATTCCTGAAAGCGGATTGATGGATACTGCAAAACGTGAAGCCGTGGAAGCAGTACTGCTTATTGAAAAGATAGTGGAGACCATAGGTTGGAAATTGGATTATACAGCTTTGAAAATACCTGAAAAACAAAAGAATTTATTAAATAAATAAAACATATTGTTGTAAGGTCGAGAAGCTCGACCCAAGGCAAGGCATTTAATAGTCAACTATTTTCAACATAATGAAACAAGCTATTTACACCTTACTATTTTTAACTTTTACTATAGCCATTAATGGTCAAACAGAGAATACAATGAGAGAATTCGATGCCAATTTTGCACACACTGTTTATTTTTGGCTTGCAAATCCGGATAATCAAGAGGATCGCAATACCTTTGAAACTTCCCTAAAGAATTTTATGGATCATTCTGCCTATGCAAAGACCAATTTCATAGGAACACCCCCTAGGGCCAGTAGGGATGTTGTTGATGGGTCATTTACCTACTCTTTGATAGTTACTTTTGAATCGGCCGATGCCCAGCAAAATTATCAGGATGAGGCACCGCATAAATTGTTCATTGAGGAATCGAGCCATTTATGGACAAAGGTTATTGTTTACGATTCTACAAGCATTTAGTATTTAGCCTATGCATATTGAGGGGTTTAGGGAGTATTGTATTTCAAAAAAGGGAATAACAGAAGAGTTTCCTTTTGATGAGCATACCTTGGTATTCAAGGTCATGGGCAAAATGTTCGCCTTAGTGCCATTAGAACGGATTCCGTCACAGGCCAACCTTAAATGTGATCCTGAAAAGGCAATTGTTTTACGGGAAGAACATGATGGTATAATTATCCCAGGATACCATATGAGCAAGATACATTGGAATACGCTTTTCTTGGAAAACCTTCCGCCAAAATTGATTATGGAATTGGTGGATCATTCCTATGACTTAGTGGTTTCAAAATTTACCAAAAAACTCAAGGCCGAATTAGACAATCTAGAATAAGATAAATGAACCCACAGCTTAGTTATATCCTTGCCGATTTAAAAGAATGTTTTGATGGTAAACCATGGTATGGTGATTCAGTTATGAAAAAATTGGATGCCGTGGATTGGCAATGTGTGAATGACCAAAATTACGGTAGCAAAACAATAGCAATTTTAGTGCAGCATATTATCAATTGGCGCATTTTTGTGTTGAAAAAACTTCAAGGCGATGCAGTGTATGACATCATTATTGATGAATTGAATGATTGGACAGAGGGTTATGTCAATAACGAGCAGGAGTGGAATTTAATGAAGCAAGAAATTCGCAATACCCAGAAAGAACTCTTGGAATTTTTGGAGAATTGTACAGATGAACTTCTTGATGAAACGGTACCTGGCAAGAAGTATACCTTTGGACCAATTTTACAGAGTATTGCCCAGCATGACATCTATCATTTAGGCCAGATTGCAATGCTGAATGCCAAGTCCCAATGCTAGGCAGGATTAGTTATCTTTACGGGTCATAAAAGCCATTTTCCGAATGCAGGATCTTACAGATTTTTACAACAATCAAATCTCGAACTACCAAAGTCAATTGTCACAAGTTAAAAAACAATTGTACGCTTCAAGTATGTTGCGATTGGTCATTTTTTGCATAGCGGTAATCGGTGTATATTTTTCTTTTGGTAATACAAGATTGGTATGGGCCATTTTTGCGATTACTAGTGTTCTATTTATTTTTTTGGTGTCAAGACATTCCGATTTACAATATAAAAGGGATAGATTAAAAGCGCTCTTGCAAATAAATTACACTGAGATTGAAGTACTTCAACGAAAATTCCATCATCTGCCAGATGGAGCTGAGTTCAAGAATCCAGAACATTATTTTAGTCAGGACATTGATTTGTTCGGGCGAGGCTCTTTTTATCAATATGCGAACAGAACGGTTTTAAAACAAGGCAGTGCGGTTTTTTCATCCCTGTTGTTAGAGAATTCAATTGAAGGTATTCCTGCAAAACAAGAAGCAATCAAAGAACTAGGGCAAATGCCTGAATGGAGACAAGAGTTTTCGGC
>CBDUKE010000183.1:0-3571 GCA_965367725.1 uncultured Maribacter sp.
AATCCTTCTGCCATCACGAATAAATCAACAAAAAGTTGAAAACGAAGCGAGCTAAAAAACATAGCTTGCTTTTGTTTTTTATGGGAGTGGGGTTTTCTTTTATTGATTTTCAGCACGGAGGGTAAAGGAAAACTGAAGTTAATCCTGCCTATCTGCCAGCAGCCTTGCTGTGATCACTTAAGATCATAAGTCCTTCCCAAGGGGACAAATAACCGGATGGTCCTAGACGCATTTAAAATCATTGGGAATAATAATGCCAGTTGCTAACAATGATTATAATTCAGCGTTACTTTATCACCTTTAAAACGAAAATTCCTACCTTTAATCAGCTTGATTTCTTGGTTGCAAATCCCATAGGATTTCACACGCTGAAATCATAGCCAAAACCTTTATGCACAGGCTTAAACAATGAATATTCAATAATTGCATAAAAATGTTGGAAACATGAGTAAGAAAACTTTCGGAACGCTTGCTGGAGTTTTTACACCAACTACCTTAACAATACTTGGTGTAATCATGTACATTCGCCAACCATGGGTTGTAGGTAATGCTGGTGTTATTGGTGCCTTAGCAATTTTATTGATTTCGGTTGCCATCACTTTGACTACAGCATTGAGTTTATCTTCAATTACCACCAATGTTCGTATTGGTGCAGGTGGGGCTTTTAGTATAATCTCAAAATCCTTAGGCTTGGAAATTGGCGGGGCTATAGGCATACCCTTTTATATAGCGCAAGCTTTGGCCGTGGCCATGTATGTTTTTGGATTTAGGGAAGGATTGGTCTCTGTTTTGCCCCATTTAAATCCATTATTACTAGATATTGGTATTTTTTCATTGGTAATGACCATTGCTTTCATTAGCACAAGTTTTGCTTTTAAAATTCAATATGTAATACTTGGCATTATTGTTTTGTCTTTAATTTCCATCTACGGAGCTCTTTTTGTAAGCGATTTAAACTACGACTTCGAATTGTTTGGCAAGTATCCGGGGTCAATAGAAAATAATTTTAGCGGAACATCCTTTTGGGTTGTTTTTGCAGTATTTTTTCCAGCAGTAACTGGGGTAATGGCAGGTGCTAATATGTCTGGCGATCTCACTAGTCCACAAAAAAGTATTCCAAAGGGAACTATTTCGGCAGTAATTTTAACTACACTTATTTATATTAGTTTAATATTCGTTGCTTCACTTTTGGCAACTCCTGAAGAACTTGCTTCAAACTATAATTTGTTTATAGATAAAGCACTATATAGTCCTATTGTCCTTGCTGGATTATTGGGAGCAACACTTTCATCAGCTTTAGGGTCTTTTATTGGTGCTCCGCGAATTATGCTTGCCTTGGCTGAAAAGGGAATTTTACCAAAAAGTAAGGTGCTTTCAAAAACATCAAAAAAAGGTGAGCCAATTAATTCAATGTTAATAACTGCTGTTATTGTATTTATAGGAATTTCATTACGTGATTTAAATACAATTGCCCCAATCCTAACTATGTTTTTTATGATAACCTATGCAATGGTTAATATTGTTGTTCTTGTTGAACAATCCTTGAGTTTGCCAAGTTATAGACCTACATTAAAAGTACCATTAATTGTTCCTGCTTTGGGTGCTTTTGGGTCAATCGCCATAATGTTCGTCATTAATGTCATTGTTGCGTTAACATCACTAATATTAATATTTATATTTTACTTCTATTTGGTCAATTTAAAATTGAAATCGGAGGCAGGTGATTCCCGTAGTGGACTTTTTACGGCACTTGCCGAGTGGGCTACAAAAAAATCGAGTAATCTGAGCCCTCAAAAGGAAGTTAGATCATGGCGGCCTGATCTTTTAATACCAATGACAATGCCGAAGGAAATTAGAAGTTCTTACAAGCTAATTCATTCAATTGTCCACCCTAATGGTTCTATTAAAATATTATCGTTAATTAATGAAAATCCAGAAGAACAGAAGAACATCGAGTTGTTTTTGAAGAATGCTTCACAGAAATATAAGGAAAGTGATATTTCTGTTTCTTATGCATTTGTTGAAAATAGGGAACTCAACACTACTATCAATATTAGTATGCAATCTCTTAATGCTGCTTTTTTTAAGCCTAATATTATTTTTGTAAGTGTTGACATTGGAAATGTTAACCTGGAGTTTTATGACAAACTGATATCTGATGTTAAAAAGAACAATTTTGGAATGATTATTTATATTCCTTTTTCAACAGCAAGTTTAGCCATTGAAAAAAACATTAATCTTTGGTTAACAAATGTTCCTGCAAATTGGAAAGAAACTTTTAATATTGGAAATAATGATTTATCAACCCTTTTATCTCTTCTAATTTGTAAGAACTGGAAAGGTGAAATTGACGCACTTATTGTTGATGATAATCCAAATTCAAAATTTTCGGAAACAGATATTGAGGATATTAAAACGATGATTAGATTTCCACACAAAACCAATATTAGTGTTAAGGATGGTGATCTTTTGGGTAACGTTAAAAAATATCGAAATGCTGATGTTAATGTATTCAGTGTTGATGCTGGTATGTCAACTGCAGACATGATTAATATAGTCAACGAGTCCCGAATATCTGGTATTTTCTGTATAGATTCTAATTTGGAGAACGTTTTAGTATAGTAAGTTTACATCTATTTTATAAAGTATTTTCTAAACAAAATCAGAAAGAATTAGTGAAAGCCAGTACATAACAATGTTTACAAAACCATTGTGCCTAATTTGAAGTTACTAGCAAAAGGTGACCGATAATCTATTAGTTCAGGATTAAAGAAATATTAAAGTAAATTATGAAGACACAAAATAAGGCTACGTGATCTTTATCATTATAATTCTCTTTTAAGCTGGGAAGTTGAATACTCGGCAAAGCCCTAGATAAATAACTAAGCACAGCAAAACCTATTACTTATTAGGGCAAATTCACTTCAAAATACGTGCAAAATTATAGGCTGCATGTACTAGATTGGAATAACTGGAAGCCATCGCTTCTTCCAAATCCGAAATACCCTTTACAATGGAAATTGCATAGTCCAATCCTAATTCTTTTTGAGTCTCAACGGATATATTCACGGAGCCGCACAATGCTGCCACGGGAATATTTTGGTTCTTGGCCGATTTTATGACCCCGCTGATTGTTTTCCCTGAAAGTGTTTGTTCGTCCAACTTGCCTTCACCAGTAATGATCCAATCAACACCTTTGATAGTGGCATCAAAATCTGCCAGCTCCTTGATCAAGTCAATACCAGAGGTCAATTGGGCATTTAAGAAAACCACTGAACCGGCGCCCATTCCCCCTGCGGCACCTGCGCCGGATATTTTCTGTACATCAATCCCATAGGTATCGAATAGCACTTTGGCAAAATTCTTTAATCCATCATCCAATAGGGCTATATCTTCTTTGGAGGCTCCCTTTTGTTCAGCATACACATTAGCAGCTCCCTCTTTACCGTAAAGCGGATTCGTAACATCGCATGCTACTTTCACCTTTACATTTTTCAATAGGGGGTGAACTTCTGAAGAATCAATAGTCTTTATGTGAATCAGATTTTCTCCCTTTGGCTCTAATACAGCA
>CBDUKE010000184.1:0-3527 GCA_965367725.1 uncultured Maribacter sp.
AATCAAGACAGTATTGCAGAATCAGGAAGTATTGAAGAATCCGCATCGGCTAAAGGATTTGCATCCAATGGTTCATCTGAAATTCACCGGGAATATCCAAAAGAAAAGCGAGAGGTCTTAGCAACTTTTGGGGCCATTGCAACAAATATTACACTCGGAGCTGGAGAAGGATATGGATCTGATGATGACCCAAATGAATATATGGACCAACTTATCTCTTTTCATGATTATGAGGGATACACGTTTACCGAATTCAACTACGATCTTTTTACTGGTGTAGGACATTCTTACACTGCTGCGGAAAATGAAGCTAATGAACGTACGCTTTTTGGTACAATAGTAGACCCAGGAGGAGTACAGAAATTTGCAGCTGTCCCTGGAACTTTGAAAGTTGCTGTATATTATGGGAATGTAGCTAATTTAACCTTTATCTCAGATTTTGAACTGTTGATTGGTGGAGAGTTAAATACAGTCAATAATCTAATTACTTTATTATTTGTTAAAACAAAGGGTAAATGGAAAATAGTTCACGAACATCATTCTCCTTTGAAGGTTGACCCATCAACAGGGGCCGAAACTGGATCCTATCCTATTGAACCTGCTGACCTAAGTTCAAAAGCACAGCAAGAGGTCTTAGCTATTTTTGGGGCCATAGGAGCAAGTATAATGGCAAATTCTGGAACAGGACCCGAAAATATGGATGAACTTATCTCTTTTCATGCCTATGGCAAAAAGTTTACTGAATTCAACTACGATCCTGATGGTAATGGATATTCTTTCAATAGTGAGGATAATGAAACTAATGAACGTGCGTTTTTTGGTAATAACAAGGTTACTCAATTTGCAGCTAAAACTAATACTGTGAATATTGTTGTATATCATAGGAATGTAGCTAACGTAACCTTTATCTCAGATTTTGTAGTGGAGGGAGTTGGTCCAATCAATAATCTAATTACTTTGTTATTTGTTAAAACAAAGGGTGAATGGAAATTGGTTCACGAACATCATTCTCCTGAAAACCATTAGAACTAAACATTAAAACGCAAAACCATTATGGTCATAATCCATTCTTGTATCTTCCCTTCACGGTATATCCTAACGCACTTGGAGAGTGGGCGTATATAGCAGCTGCTGTTTTTGCACCTGTAGATTAAAGAAAGCTAGCGCATTTGGTAGCAATTAATAAAAACCGAGGCTAAAAACCTCGGTTTTTATTATCGGTGATATGGACTTGCAGGTGTAATTATTGGATGAGGTATTTCAAAAAATACCATGGAATCTTTTCTTAAAGATAATTGTAAATTAGCCCTATTCGTTGATCACAAATATTTTCGCCATTAATTAAAGTGAATACCAATAAAAATCATACCCAACGCATCAAGACCGAAGCCAAACGCCTCGGTTTTTTGTCGTGCGGTATTTCAAAGGCAGCGTTTTTGGAAGAAGAAGCTCCTAGATTAGAGAAATGGCTAAATAAAAACATGCACGGCGAAATGCAGTACATGGAGAACCATTTCGACAAACGCCTGGATCCCGCCAAACTAGTTGATGGAGCCAAGTCAGTAATCTCTTTATTACTTAATTATTATCCGCAGGAAAAGCAAATAGAAAACACCTACAGGGTGTCGAAATATGCTTACGGCCAAGATTACCATCATGTCATCAAATCCAAATTAAGGCAGTTACAGGAGTTTATTTCTGACGAAATCGGTGAGGTCAATGGTCGTGCCTTTGTTGATTCCGCCCCTGTTTTGGATAAGGCTTGGGCCGCGAAAAGTGGTTTGGGTTGGATTGGGAAACACAGCAATTTATTGACTCAGCAGACCGGTTCTTTTTATTTCATCGCAGAACTAATTGTTGATTTGGACTTGGATTATGATAGCCCGGTCACGGATCATTGTGGCTCTTGTACGGCCTGCATCGATGCTTGCCCAACAGCGGCAATAGTTGAACCCTATGTCGTGGATGGCAGCAAGTGTATTTCGTATTTCACCATAGAATTAAAGAATGAAATCCCCAATGAGTTCCATGGTAAATTCGATGATTGGATGTTCGGTTGTGATATCTGTCAGGATGTATGTCCTTGGAACCGATTTTCCAAACCGCATTCCGAACCGCTTTTTAATCCCCATCCAGAATTGTTGACAATGACCAAAAAGGATTGGGAAGAGATTACGGAAGATGTTTTCAAGAAGATATTCCAAAAATCTGCAGTGAAGCGAACCAAGTATTCCGGCCTGGAACGAAATATCAAATTTCTCAAATAGCAAAAGCACAAGAGTACAAGGTAATTGGGTCACTTCATTTCGGAACCCACCGCACAGCTATAACGTTTTCGCAAAAGTATCCTATGGTTTTTAGTGTTAAGTTTAAGTAGCCAAACATTTAAAATGCTATATTGTGCGGCAGAATAAACGACCAAACCTCCGTTACCATGAGTATAATTAAAAAGCCGACCTTAAGTTTTTGGCAGATTTTCAACATGAATGTTGGTTTTCTGGGAATTCAATATAGTTTTGGTTTACAGCAAACCGCTATAAATCCTTTGTTTTTATTTTTAGGTGCTTCTGAAGAAATGCTTCCTATTTTAAATATCGCGGGTCCAGTTACGGGTCTGATCGTGCAGCCTATTATCGGAGCAATGTCAGATAAAACCTGGTCTCCAAAATGGGGAAGACGTAAGCCTTATTTTTTAATAGGTGCGCTAATCGGAAGTCTATGTTTATTTGTTTTTCCGTCTAGTCCAGTACTTTGGTTTGCCGTAGGCCTTTTATGGATTTTGGATGTGGGCAATAATATGGCTATGGAACCTTATAGGGCCTTTGTCGGTGATAAATTACCAGAAAAGCAGTTGAGCCTAGGGTATCAAATGCAAAGTTTATTTGTAGGGGCTGGTATCTTATTGGCCATGGGTTCTATAGTTTTATTTCAAAAGATATTTGGTGCTGAGGTCGTTGAAGGAGCAGGTGTTGTTCCTACCTGGATGTATTATTCTTTCTATGTAGGAGGTGTCCTTTCTATAACTACTGTTTTATGGTCTGTTCTAAAGACTCCGGAAATTCCTCCTTCCGCAGAGGAATTGGAAGAAATCAATCATGATAAGAGCCAACCGATTGGTGCTCGTATTGCCAAACCTTTTGCAGAAATAGCAAGTGCTATAAAGGATATGCCATCGTTTATGTGGAAGATAAGCGCGGTGTATTTGTTTCAATGGTATGCTCTTTTTGTCTATTGGCAATACATTACCCCACTGTTTATGAAAACAATGGGTTATGGTATTTCGGAAGCTGCATCGCAGTCCGCTCAAATGAGTCTGACTTACAATATTGTTACCATGGTAGTTGCACTAGCCCTAGTACCGCTTACCTTAAAATATGGAGGTAAAAAAATATACGCTTTAAGTCTGGTAGGTACCGGCTTGGCGCTCTTCGCAATACCATTTATAGAGAATTCCCTGCTGGTTTTAGCACCTATGGTTTTATTCGGAATCGGATGGGCCGCCATGATGGGTATACCTTATACCATGG
>CBDUKE010000185.1:0-3495 GCA_965367725.1 uncultured Maribacter sp.
AATCGGCTTCAGGCGAAGTTCCCATTGATTTGAAAAATAAGGGAATTGGCCCCATCAATTCTGTTGAATTTGGAGCAGAAATTGATGCAGAAATGGCCGCCAAAGGGGAAAATACCTTTAGTACCATCTGTGTAGCTTGCCATATGGCCGAACAACGAATGATCGGCCCAGCCTTAAAAGGGATATATGAAAGAAGAAGTCCGGAATGGGTCATGAACATAATCCTGAATCCTGATGGTATGCTTAAGGAAGACCCCATTGCGAAAGCCTTATTGAAAGAGTACGACAACACCATAATGCTGAACCAAAATTTAAGCGAGGAACAAGCTAGGTCGGTTGCAGAATATTTGCGTACGCTGTAATATTTTAAAACGAAGTATTTGAATGCTGTTATCCTACTTAATAATTTAGGATAACAGCATTTTTTTGAAACAATATATTTCTAAGCTAATTTGTAGTACGCAAAACAGCAAGACTAGAACCAGTATCAAGATGTCTCAAAAAAATAAACTTACAGAAATAGCAAAACTCTTCTTCAAGTTGGGGTGTATCTCTTTTGGGGGGCCGGCAGCACATATAGCCATGATGGAGGATGAAGTCGTAACGAAAAGAAAATGGATGAGCCAAGAACATTTTCTTGACCTTGTTGGCGCTACAAATTTGATTCCGGGTCCCAACTCCACTGAAATGACCATGCACTGTGGTTATGAACGGGGAGGTTGGAAAGGTCTTTTCGTCGCAGGACTCTGTTTTATTTTTCCGGCCGTGGTCATTACCTCGGTTTTTGCCTGGCTCTATCTTCAATATGGTCAATTACCTGAAGTGGAGCCTTTTGTCTATGGCATAAAACCTGCTGTAATCTCCATCATTGTCATGGCTGCTTATCGACTTGGCAAAAAAGCAATAAAAAGTAACGAACTTATTGTTTTAGGCAGCATTACCCTAGTGGCTTGTTTATTCGGCCTAAACGAAATCATAGCCCTTTTTGGTTGTGGCTTATTAGGATTATTACTCTATTATTTCAAAAAATCAACCAATACCCTTAATAGTATTTGGCCCTTATTACTTTTTCAAATGAGTGACCCTTTAAAAATTGGAACACTCAAAATATTTCTGGCTTTTTTGAAAGTTGGCGCCATTCTTTATGGTAGCGGTTATGTGTTATTTGCCTTTCTCGATTCAGAATTGGTTGCTAATGGTTGGTTGACCCGACAGGTCTTGATTGATGCCGTAGCGGTAGGTCAGATGACACCAGGACCTGTTCTAACGACAGCAACTTTTATTGGCTGGCAAATGAACGGTGTTGCAGGAGCATTGGCAGCTACCATTGGGATTTTTCTACCCTCGTTTTTGTTCGTTTTGATATTAAATCCCTTGATTCCCAAAATGCGGAAGTCCATGATTATTAGTGCCATTTTGGATGCCGTGAATGTGGCTGCCGTTGCCTTGATCATTGCGGTATGTATAGCAATGGGAAGAGATACCCTAACCGACTGGCGTACCATTCTAATTGCAATAGCCAGTATAATTACCGTTTTTGTATTTAAGAAGCTGAACAGTGCTTTTATTGTTTTGGGTGGGGCACTACTAGGATATGTTTTGACTTTTATTTGAAGTAAAGTAAAAAACGTTTCCTAAATCCATTTATCCCCATCAAAACTTGTTGACCATAACCATATTTGTTAAATCCTGAAGTTGGTTACTTGCTTCAAAACAAGTATTATATTTAGTTAAAAATAATAAACCCCTGAAAAATAAGTTTTTATAAATATCATGTTACAAAACTTTATAATAGTCGTCTTCATTAGCAAACCAATTAATAGGCAAAAAAATCTGTTTTGATCAATAACCATGATTAGGACCCTTCAATTATCTATTAATCAAAAATAGACCGTCATGAGTTTACTCCCTATCCAAAAAAGAATAGCAAATACGGTTGTATTTGTGATTTTCACCTTCATTTCTATAGGCGGATGTGTTACCCCTAAACCAATAGGTGAAAGCCAAACCCAAACCCCAATTGCGGCACCAACGAACAATTCGATGGTCCATACCAAGGGTCTTCAAATCGTTGACGGCAACAACAAACCGATTAAATTGCGAGGTGTACTGTTGGAAGGTTGGTTAATGTGGAACGGTCCCCTTTGGGGAGCTGGATTGACTTCTGAAACCAAGATTGCAAATCGTTTGGAAGAAATGGCAGGAAAAGCCAATACTGAAAAGTTCCGTACTGCCGTTTATGAGAATTACATCACTGAAAAAGACATAGAACTGATTGCCGAATTAGGGCTTAATGTGGTGCGTGTACCCTTTAACCATACCATCTTGGAAGATGCCAATCCTTTGGAGAACTATTCTGCAAGAGGATGGAAATACATAGATAATTTACTTGATTGGTGCGAACGACACAAGGTTTATGCGGTACTGGATTTTCATTCAGTGCCTGGCGGACAAGGTGCATTTGTTTCTGATCCCGAGCTTATAAACGTATGGCATAACCCCAAGTACCAAGAAAGAACCATAGAAATTTGGGGAGCTATTGCAAAACGATATGCAAATAGAAAGATTATCGCCGGCTATGACCTGATCAATGAACCCGATCCTCCAAAAGGAGAAGACCTTATTACTTTAAATCGTCGTATCATAAACGAAATCCGTAAGGTTGACCCCCTGCATATGATCATACTGGAAGGAAGTCAATTTTCAAGTGATTTCAGTATGTACACTTCTCCCTTGGATGCCAACCAGATATACAGTTTTCATTCCTATAACTTTTTTACAAATGATACCGATCAAGCGAATTTGCTTAAACTGGCCAATTTGGCAAAAGCTCAAAACGTTCCTCTTTGGAACGGTGAGTTTGGGGCACATAACGCCAAATGGATAAAAGAAGAAGTTGCATTGTATGAAAACCCCCAATACCACATTAGCGGTTGGATTTTTTGGCCATGGAAACGTGTTTCCGAAAATAGTGATCGCTTTCGGGATTTAGCTGCAATCCGCCCTAGTGAGGAATGGAAACAAATGGCACTGAGTATTGCAGATTTGTTTGGGCCCAATAAAAATATTACACAAGAAATGGCCATACAGGCCATGAACGGCTTTATTGAGTCATTAAAGGTAGAAAATCTTGTGATTGATGAGGAAATAAAACAAATACTTACTACAGGAATGAATAATAATTCCCAAGTTGAATAGGTGGACAAGGTTCTGGACAAAACACATATAACGAAGTGACAAGTACCGAACCAAAAGATTCTGTTACGGTCCAAACAGATTTTAAACAAATACTCTTTTTAAGAAATACCCCCGCTGCATGTAAAGAGATGACAACGGGAATTAATTTTTGCGAAAAGAAATCAGGGATGTCTATCCTACAATCACGAACGGAAGTAACCCATAAATTATGGATCCCTTTGTGAGGGATACAAAAAATAGACTACAAAATGGCAAATCCCAATCCTGACATTGCTGTTCAACTGATAAGTGAAATAA
>CBDUKE010000186.1:0-3392 GCA_965367725.1 uncultured Maribacter sp.
CGGTGAGCCCAGGTTGACCAATAATACTCCTTTCATCTGATAATGTTCATTTTCTTATATAGGACAGCTGTAATTCGCCAGAAACCTTACGATGGTCTCAAAAGTTGAAATGGCTCATTTCATCTCCAAATTTTCTATTTCAGCCGTAAAAATACCAATTGTAGGCAAACCTAAATGATTTAAATACAAATAGTGCTTTTGGTAGACTGGATTAGGGGTTTGTAGAGGAGCCAAAGTTGTAAATCGTTTTAACTCAAAAACTACAATCTTTGGGCAATCGAACAGTTTTATTAATTCTTTTCAATCCAACTAGTTTTATTTTCTGCTCAATTTCACCTTTGAAATTGATAAAAGTTTTTTCTTTAAAAACTCCAGCTGGTAAGTTTCCTTCAATTTTCCACTCTTCATAAGCTGTGGCATGAGTTAATATTGGTAAATGAAAGGTGGTCGAATTGTCTATCACGTAATCATTACGCCCTACTTTCTTTCGTTTCCTTCTTTTTGGATCTAAATTAGAGACCAATGTATAATGACTTGATAGCTCGTTATTCATTAAAGTGTCAGTTAATTTGATAAAGTGATAATCATTTATCCGATTCTTATATGGGTTTTTATAATAGCGTACATATTGGCATTCAATATTTAAAAATTCGGCTGTAGGCAATTCGGCTGTTTTAAAATACACTTTAAAGTGATGTCCGTCATGCTCGTCAAATTGAAATTCAGATCGAATACTATCAATGGTTCTTACAATGCCATAGTAGCCGTTATCTCTTGAATTGGTCAAGTAATGCTCAATTGTTGTAATTGAATCTTTGTAATTAACATTCTGATAGGTAATCAGATAATCAAATTCAAATTGTTTTTGAGAAAAACCCAAAAATGAGATTAACAGAAAACTAATAAAGAGTAGTCGCATTGAATGGTTTGTATATGATTAGTTGGGTGAAATCCTATGTACTTCTAAAAAATTAGCGCCCTTGATTTTTACTCCATGACCTTATGTTTCAACAGACTCAATTATTCTCAAAGTAAAAATCAAAGATTTTTACTAGATCATCGCCTTTATCGATTTTTAATTTATTGTCTTTCATGAATTTTTTTATAGGCTTTAAACTATTGGGCAAAAATGCTACAAACGACTTTACTTTAGAAGGTATTCTTATCAGTTGGCCGGATGGTGTTTTAAAATCCGTGATATAATAGGCTGCATGCTGTTTTTTAAACGTCGCCGGTTTAGCCTTGTCATACCCTTGGGCCTTTTCCGCTTTGGAAAATTTTATTTTCTCTTTGAGATAAAGTTTATAGTCTTTATGATTCGCTATCAATTCAAAAAATGTGGTTGTTGTATTGCCTTTTTCATCAAGGCTCTTTTTTGTTTCAAATATTCTGTCCGAACCATCAAGGAGCGAAATAACATAGGGTTCTGAAGCTTGTAAAATAACAACCTTGTTTGCACTGACCCTGATCTCAACCCTATCTTCAAAGGCATCAAAACGCACCAATTTGGTCTCCGAAACATCGTTTATTTTGGCAGGGGTGAACTCCTCATTCAAATAGGGAGTCCCCTCGAAGGCATTGTAATTGGTTGTGTACAAATTGGCAGCGTAATACACCTCCCCAAACCTATTTCTAAGCTCTTGTTGGCCACAAACGGCAACGCTTATCAATAAAATTCCGAATACAATACTCTTTTTCATGGTTGGTGCATTTAGCTTTAAAAGACCACTCAATTTTTATGCCAATATACGTGCCTATTTTTATGGATTAGCATTAGAGAAATGGACTAGGGCTTTTTATTGGGGCCCTTGTTGTAAGCAGTTTTTATTTCCAGTTTAATAGACCTTTATAAACTCCTTACATTTACAAATAATTTTTTATTAATATGGGTTTTAAATCCCCAATTACATTTAACTTGTCCTTGCCGACCTTTCCTTAAGATAAATAGGTTTATACCATTAAAGGTCATAAATGCAAAAAAGCTCTAATGCATATCGGTAACAAAAATAGCTTTTGTGCCAAAACTAAACCTATTCTCTGCTTATAAGTTTCCTATGCCACTATGTGGGTAATCTATTTTTTACATGGATTTAACATCTTTTAAGGGTATTTTCTTTAAGTTACCAGGAACCAAAATACTACGTGATAATGATCGATATGTTTTTTAGAAATTCAGCCAACCAATCACTTATCTATGTGATTGTTGCCTTTGTGCTGATCCTTATTGTGTATTTCAGTACGGTTCAGATACTACGCAGGTTTGGGAAGGACCCCAACTATGTCATTCCTAATCAGGCATTTAAAAAGGTGACTTTCCCCCTTCTCGTAATCCTATTTTCCTTTCTTCTTCGTATGGAGTCACTCCGCACTCTTGTAGGCCTTGAAGATTATACCTATGAGTTTAAAAAGGCAAGTACCCTCTTGTTTATTTTTGGTATGACTTGGTTGGTATTGAATATCATAAAAATCGTTAAAAATGGGGTCTTGGAGAAATACGACGTGCATACTTCCGACAATTTAAAGGCCCGCAAAATCACGACCCAGTTCAACATATTAGAGCGTATTTTGATTTTCGTGGTCATCGTTCTTGCCATAGGTATCGCCCTTATGAGTTTTGAGGGCATTCGCGAAATAGGGATCAGTATTTTTGCCTCAGCCGGGGTTGCCGGAATAATCATTGGTTTTTCCGCCCAGAAAATGATCGGAACCATTTTGGCCGGCATTCAAATTGCCATTACACAACCCATTAAAATCGACGATGTTGTAATTGTAGAAGGGGAGTGGGGCCGAATCGAAGAGATTACCCTTACTTATGTTGTGATTAAAATATGGGACAAAAGAAGATTGGTCGTCCCTACCACCTTTTTTATTGAGAATTCCTTTCAAAATTGGACAAAGACCTCAGCCGATATTTTGGGGTCTGTTTTTCTGTATACCGATTATAAGGTACCTTTTGATGCGCTTCGTAAGGAATTGACCCGTATCTTGGAATCCACCGATCTTTGGGATGGGGAAACCAATAACATCCAGGTAACCGATTCAAAGGCCAATTACGTTGAGGTCCGTGCCTTGATGAGCGCTAAGGATTCTTCGTCGGCCTGGGATCTCCGCGTCATGGTACGTGAAAAATTGATTGTTTTTCTACAGAAGAACTATCCAGAAAGTCTTGCTCATACCCGTATTTACCTGAAAGAAGCGGAAGCAAATGAAAAAGGAAAATAATGGGATCCTAATTTGCTATTTTTGTTGCTATAATCCTAAGAAAATGAAAAAAGCAGTACTTTATTTTGTGTTATTGTGCTTTTGTACGGTAACTTTTGGCTTTTCCCAACAGATTACCTGTTCGGCCCAAGACAAACAAGCCTTTGAGGATAAGATCATTGAAATCGATG
>CBDUKE010000187.1:0-3344 GCA_965367725.1 uncultured Maribacter sp.
AGCCTACCAAGGGAACGTTGCAATTAACATTGGTATTGTAATAATAATGATCAAAATTGAAGCTAAGGATACAAAATATTTCCGTTTTATCTTAAAAATGGATTGAATCACAGAGGCCAAGGCAAGTACTATAAACACAATAAGCACTTGGGATAATTCAATCCCAGCAGCGAAACCCAATAATGGTGAAAGTTTTTCATCTTCCCCAGACATCAGCATCTTAAAATAATTACTGAAGCCAAAACCATGGATAAGGCCAAAAAAGGCAGTTGCCAAAACATGTAATAATATACTTCTTTCACCAGAGACTGTTTTCATATATAATACGTTGAAAACCGCCGTCAAGAGTATGGTCACCGGGATAAGGAATTCTATCAAACCAACATCCATTAAAATAATATCATATACCGACAGCCCTAGAGAAAAGCAGTGGGCAACTGTAAAGACCGTTGCCAAGACCAATACGCTCTTCCAACTTTTAAAGGTGAACGGAAGGCTAAGTGCAGCCAAAAACAAAATATGGTCATAGGCAGCAAGGTCCAATACATGGTTAAGGCCCATTTCAATATAAAACAAGAAATTCTCCACCTTTTATCGTATATAAATCTTAGGTTATACCTCTTTCTTTTTGGATTTGCTCATAGGCCTTTTGAACTTCCTTGAACTTCTCTTCAGCTCCTTTTTTAATGGCCTCATTTTCAGTATTTACCCTATCAGGGTGGTACTTTTTAGCCATAGTGCGGTAAGCCTTCTTAATTTCATTGTTAGTGGCTGTTTTATCTATCTCCAGAATTTTATAGGCATTATCTGCAGACTTCACGAACATGGCCATTATACTTTCAAAATCCCGCATGGTCACCCTTAAGTATCCGGCAATCTCGCGGATTTTATTTATCTCTGGATTACTGACAGATCCATCAGCCTGGGCAATCCCAAATAAAAAGTGAAGCAATTGCAATCTAACCTCATACCGTGTTCTTTGGTTTAAAAAACTACAAATACGCTGGGCCGAAATTTCATGTTTTTTGTTAATCTCATTAAATGTCCTAAATATGGCATTGGCTTTATCCTTACCATAATTGGCCACAAAGTATTGACGCACATAGTCCATTTCGCGTTGATTGACCGTGCCATCCGCCTTGATTACTATAGAACATAAGGAGAGTAAATTCAGTTCAAAATCGGCCGGAGAGACCTGTTGGCGAGTCATATCGCGAAATACGGTGCTTGGCCCACTATCTTTGCTATTTAAACTATCAATAAAACTACCGAGTAAAAATCCGATAATCGCACCAGGCAACCTAAAAAACGAATACCCAAGGAGTGCAATGAACCATTTAATCATACTTTAACTAAATTTTTGCCAAAGATATAATATTAACCAGCAAAACAAGTGGTAATGAAAAGTTAAGGTAACCCGATTCATACGACAAATTGGTTATCTTTGAAAACTTTTATAAATCGTTAAAAAATAAATTATGTATCCTGCTGAATTGGTAAAACCTATGCGAGAAGATTTATCTTCTGTTGGGTTCGAAGAATTATATACGGCCGAAGCGGTCAAAAGTGCCATTAATAAAGAGGGCACTACATTGGTAGTTGTGAATTCTGTTTGTGGCTGCGCAGCGGCAAATGCACGCCCAGCTGCCAAAATGAGCCTAATGAACAATAAAAAACCTGATCATATTGTTACGGTCTTTGCTGGTGTAGACACTGAAGCTGTCGATGCTGCCCGTAATTTGATGATTCCTTTTCCTCCTTCTTCGCCAAGTATGGCCTTGTTCAAGGATGGGGAACTGGTTCATATGATCGAACGGCACCATATTGAAGGAAGGCCTGCTGAAATCATTGCAGAGAACCTATCAGAGGCTTATAACGAGTTCTGTTAAATCCTGAATAAAAAAGTAACTTAAAAACCGCTCCTAACTGAGCGGTTTTTTATTTTTGTGACATGCAAAAGATATTGGCATATCCACTTACTGTTATTTATTTCCTGCTTTTTGGTTTAGCGCTGGCATTGTTTCATCCTATACAATGGATATGCTTTAATCTATTTGGTTATGAGGCACACAAAGGCAGTGTTGCCCTTCTTAACCTTTGCTTGCTGCGTTGTACCCATGTTTTGGGCACGACCTATGCGTTCAACAATCCACATAAAATACCTACGGATAAGCCATTGATACTAGTGTTGAACCACCAAAGCATGAACGATATCCCTCCCATTATTTGGTTTATGCGTAAACATCATCCCAAATTTGTAAGCAAGATTGAACTGGGCAAAGGCATACCCAGCGTTTCTTATAACCTTAGGCATGGTGGCTCTGTGTTGATTGATAGGAAAGATAGCAAACAGGCCCTATTACAAATAGCAAAACTTGGCAAGTACATTGAAAAATACCATCGAAGTGCTGTTATTTTTCCGGAAGGAACGAGGAGTAGGGATGGGTATCCGAAAAAATTCCAACCTACAGGACTTAAAGTATTGATGAAAAATGCCCCCTCTGCATTGATTGTTCCCATTAGTATCAACAACTCTTGGAAAATGCTTCGTTATGGTAAATTTCCATACGGGATAGGCAATCGAATAACGTTTGATGTTCACAAACCTATAGAAAACCATGGAAATTTGGACGAATTGATTGCCTTAACAGAAGAAAAAGTAATCTCAGGAATACATGCACCTAAATGAATGACCAGGAGATAATTGACCAAACCATGGGCTTTGTTCAAGAAACCTTAAAGGGAGCTGAAGGTGGCCATGACTGGTTTCACACCCAAAGGGTGTTTCTCAATTCTAAGCATATCGCCAAAGGCGAAGGGATTGATGATCTAGTGGTTTCATTAGGGGCCTTGTTACACGACATCGCCGATGCTAAATTCCATGATGGTGATGAAAGTGTAGGTCCTAAACTAGCCAAGGATTTTCTTGATTCAATAAAGGTCGAACCCGAAGTTATTGCACATGTGGTAAACATCATTAAGCATATTTCATTTAAGAACAGTTTATCCAATGATGGGATGGCCAAGTTCGATTCCAAAGCGCTTCAAATTGTGCAAGACGCAGATCGGTTGGATGCCATTGGTGCTATTGGTATTGCACGAGCCTTTAATTATGGTGGATTCAAAAATCGGGCATTATACAATCCAGATATTTCGCCCAATTTGAATTTAACCAAAGAGGAATACAAAAAATCAGCTACTCCGACAATAAATCACTTCTACGAAAAACTACTTTTACTAAAAGACAAAATGAATACGCCGACCGGTAAAAAAATGGCTGAGGAAAGACACGAATACATGCTCAATTTTCTCGATCGGTTTTACCAGGAGTGGAACGGCAATTC
>CBDUKE010000188.1:0-3317 GCA_965367725.1 uncultured Maribacter sp.
AATTTTGCAACTTATGTTACATAGCGGCTTATACATGACATTTGTCATAAAATAAGGACAGGTCTATCTTTACTTTTGACGTCAAAACAAATAGATAATTAATCATGGCGACACTAACAGAAATCAAGGCAAGGGTATACAAGTTCGGTAATAAATCGGCAGACGGCAATAGCAAGATGAAGAACCTTCTAGGAGGTAAAGGAGCTAATTTGGCAGAGATGAGTGCCATTGGGATTCCAGTTCCTCCGGGATTTACCATTACTACAGAAGTTTGTACGGAATATAACACCTTGGGCAAGGAAAAAGTAATTGATGCTATTAAAAAAGAAGTTGAAGCAGCAATAGAGTCCTTAGAAAAAACTATGGGCACAAAATTCTGCGATTCTGATAATCCCTTATTGATTTCTGTTCGGTCTGGCGCAAGGGTTTCCATGCCAGGGATGATGGATACTGTCCTCAATTTAGGATTAAATGAGAAGGCGGTTCAAGGTCTGATCAATAAAACCAAAAACGCACGTTTTGCGTGGGATTCCTATCGTCGTTTTATTCAAATGTACGGTGGTGTTGTTCTGGGTATGAAACCACACACCAAGGAAAGTATTGATCCCTTTGAAGAAATTATGGAGCACCTCAAAGACAAAAGAGAGATCACATTGGATACTGAGTTTACAGTACAGGATTTAAAGGATTTGGTCTATGACTTCAAGGATGCTGTAAAAAAACAAACCGGTCATGATTTTCCAACCGATCCATGGGATCAATTATGGGGAGCTGTAATGGCCGTTTTTGATAGTTGGAACGGAGATAGGGCTAAATATTATCGCAAAATGCATGACTATCCTGCAGATTGGGGTACTGCTGTAAACGTGCAAGCTATGGTTTTTGGCAATATGGGTGATAATTCAGGAACGGGTGTTTGCTTTACCCGTGATGCCGGTACAGGGGAGAATGTCTTTAATGGCGAGTATCTGATTGATGCACAAGGTGAGGATGTTGTTGCAGGTGTTAGAACGCCACAACAAATCACAAAACTGGGATCTCAGCGTTGGGCAGAATTAGCGAAGGTTGAAGAGGCCGACAGAGCTAAGAATTATCCATCGTTGGAAGAATTAATGCCATCTATCTATAAAGAGCTTAATGAATATCAACAAAAACTAGAAAACCACTATTCCGACATGCAGGATATGGAGTTTACCATGCAAGACGGTAAACTGTGGATATTGCAAACACGAAATGGCAAACGCACTGGTGCCGCTATGGTTAAAATCGCCATTGACCTATTCAAAGAAGGGGCGATTAATGAAAAAGAGGCTTTATTGAGAATAGAACCCAATAAATTGGATGAATTATTACATCCTGTTTTTGATACCAAGGCGTTGAAGAAGGCACATGTGATTGCACAAGGGCTTCCCGCATCCCCTGGTGCTGCAACGGGTCAAATTGTTTTCTTTGCGGACGAAGCCAATAAATATAAGTTTTCCATTTTAACAAGGATTGAAACGTCTCCAGAAGATTTAGAAGGCATGAACATTGCCAAGGGTATATTAACGGCAAGAGGTGGTATGACATCACACGCAGCTGTTGTTGCAAGGGGAATGGGAAAATGCTGTGTATCTGGGGCTGGTGCCTTACAAATCGATTATAAAAATCGAAAATTAACAGTGAATGGTAAAGTATATCATCAAGGGGATTGGATTTCACTTAATGGCTCAACGGGTAATATCATCGAAGGCAAAGTTGCTACTATGGAACCCGAATTGAGTGGTGAATTTGGCGAAGTCATGGAGCTATCAGACAAATTCGCAACCATGCTTGTTAGGGCAAATGCCGATACTCCAAAAGATGCAAAGGTGGCCCGTAATTTTGGCGCCCAAGGTATAGGCCTGACGAGAACGGAGCATATGTTCTTTGAAGTAGACCGTATTAGAGCAATGCGAGAAATGATTCTAGCTGACACCGTAAAAGGGAGAAAGCATGCACTCGAAGATTTATTACCCATGCAACGTAGTGATTTTGAGGGGATTTTTGAAGCCATGCAAGGATTACCGGTTACCGTAAGGTTATTAGATCCACCATTGCATGAATTTGTACCTCACCAATTGGCGACCCAAAAAGAGTTGGCAGAAGATTTACATATCTCCTTGGCATCAGTAAAAAATAAAGTAGCCGAATTACAGGAATTTAATCCAATGTTGGGTCACAGGGGTTGTAGATTGGGAAATACCTATCCTGAAATCACTGAGATGCAGACCAGGGCTATCATTGAGGCTGCCTTGAATTTAAAGGAAAAAGGCATTGTAGCAAAACCTGAGATAATGGTGCCATTGATCGGTACGGTAAATGAATTTATTGAACAAGAAAGGATAATCAGGGGTACTGCCAATCAAGTTTTTAAAGAAAGAAATGATACCATTGAATACTTGGTAGGTACCATGATTGAAATTCCGCGAGCCGCTTTAATGGCCGATAAGATTGCGGAGCATGCCGATTTCTTCTCTTTCGGCACCAATGATTTAACGCAAATGGCCTTTGGGTATTCCCGTGATGATGCCGGCAAGTTCCTTGCAGTTTATCTTGAAAAAGGAATTTTGACCCATGATCCTTTCGAGGTATTGGATCAAGAAGGGGTTGGTCAGTTAGTGCAAATGGGAACTGAAAGAGGTAGAAGTACAAAACCCAACCTCAAAGTTGGTATTTGTGGCGAACATGGTGGCGAGCCAAGTTCAGTGGAATTCTGTTATAAAACAGCTATGAACTATGTAAGTTGCTCACCGTTTAGAGTCCCAATCGCCCGTTTGGCATCTGCCCAAGCATCGATTAAGGCAATGGCCTAGCGATTAATTTATTATCAATGACCTTTTAATTATGGGTTTCAGGTTTACTTGGAGCCCATAATTTTTGTTTTTTATTATTAGTAAAAGATTTTTAGCCCTTTCGTAAATGCTGGGCATAAGTAGTATCTTTGACACTCCATCAAAGTACTGAGTCGCATACATGTTTCATTTTTTTACTCGAAAAAAATTTTTAGTTGATTATTTAGAAGGGGTTGTTGACATTCATAATCACATCTTACCTGGAATTGATGATGGTGCTAAAACCGTTGAGGAATCCCTGGAACTCATCAATGGATTTTCACAATTTGGCGTGAAAAGTTTTATTGCCACACCTCATATAATGCACAACTACTACCCCAACAATCCGGAAACAATCAACAATTCATTGGTACTTCTAAAAAACAAGCTTTTAGGGCAGCATATGAAAGATATTTCCATAAGGGCCGCTGCAGAGCATATGATCGATGACAATTTTGAAGCAAT
>CBDUKE010000189.1:0-3278 GCA_965367725.1 uncultured Maribacter sp.
TATATTTTTACGCCACTTGCGGTTGTAGGGGAACTTATCATGCCTGTTGAAATAACGCGAGAGCTTATAGCGGCAATTCTATTATCAGCTCGTAGTTGGCCGACAATAGTATCGATATTCGATATTGTGAATTTAGAATCATTTTCTTCAATGAAAGTTGGATGATGGATTTGGATATGTGACAATTGTTTAAAAACTGTTTCATCAATATTATTTTTGTACATGCCCCATGAAAATGCCAGGATAAAAATACCTGCCCATACACCAATGATAATGGAGCTTATAACAACCAAACTCCTGGATTTATTCCGCCAAATATTTCGCCAAGCAATTTGAAACAACATAACTAACTATTTATAGCTTCAACAGGTTTTAGTTTCATCACCACTAAACCGGGGTAAAAGGCCAATAGGATGGATAATAATAAAACAATCAAAGTCTGAGCAATAAAAATATTTTCACTGCTTGAAAAGTATATGATAGATTCTATACCATAATTTTCATATATCTCTTTTAATTCACCAGTAAAATGAACGGGGTGTTTTACAAACCAATTTACGACCAGTATTCCTCCCAAGATACCGGCAAAACAACCAATGAGTGCAATCATAATGGATTCGAACATTAGAATTAGTGCCAGTAAATGTTTTTTCATTCCAATCGCTATCAAAATACCCAGTTCATGCTTTCTTTCAAAAATCATCATCATTAATGTGCCAAATAAACCGAACGATATAAGCAAATAAAGTATGCCAATAATTATATAATGTCCTGTACTATCCGCCTCAATAAATTGGTCCATTTCCGGTAACATTTCTTTCCAGGTCATTACCTCATACATTTCGGAATCCAATACTACTTGCAATGAAGTTTTCAATTTTTCCAGATTGGTGGTTTTATCCAACATTATAGAAATAGCAGTTAATCGATTCTCTGCTCCGTGCATATATTGAGCCTGTTTTATGGGCATATAAACAACACTGTTATTTAAATCTGGTGAGCCTAGTTTTATAATGCCTTTAACTATGAATTTTGCTGCGGCACTACTGGCGTGATAGCCTTGGCCCAAAAGGACCAAAGTATCATTTACCCTTAATTTTAATTGGGAAGCCAGGCCTTCGCCCAAAACAACAGCATTGTCATTAACGGTTTCAATATATTGGCCTTCAATAATTTTTTCGTGAAGGTTATTGACTTCCTTTTCCTTAATGGGGTCTATTCCCAAAATTAAAACGCCCTTTGTTTTTTCGGAATAGGAGGCCAATGCAAATGTTTCCAACCGAGGCATTATATGAGTGACCTTTGGGTTTTTAAGCAGCTCTTGATACAATTGTTCATCTACTGCGAAGCTATTGTCAATTGATTGTTCATCCCAATAACCATTCTGATGAATTTGTAAATACCCTGATGAAAAACTAACAATGTTATGAATCATGTTTTCATATACTCCATCAGTCATAGAACGTGTTGTAACAGCCAATAAAACAGCGAAAAACACAGATGTTGTGGTAATGAATGTTCTGCGTTTATTACGCCATATATTTAACCATGCCAATTTTAATAACATCATTTTAGTTGTTTCATATTTCTTGTGGTGAAGAAATCAGCATTGATAGGTGTATCAAAAATGATATCATTGTAGATGATAACAGTACTGTTTCCTTCTTTATCAACAGGGAACATTTCAATCTTTGAAGTAATTTTTCTGCCGCCTACTTCCTTAATGGTAGTGGAATTCATAATGTTCACCAATGCACCATCTTCATCGTAGAATTCAGCTTTTAACTGTAAAAAATCAGTGGTATCTATCCAAACAATCACTTTTTCCCAGACAATAGCAGCTGAGGGTTTGGGTATCATTTCAATTTTGTAACAATCTTTTCCACTAATTGCTTCGTTACCTAAGTGCTTATGATCATAATCCACTACAGAAGAAGCCTCCTTTACAAGATCATCATTGGTGAAATCGGTACCCATCCAGCTTTGCGACATCATTGAAGGCGGAAGTTTGATTGTACGTTCAATCGCAGGTATCCAATTCCAAACTTCCTTGATTCGCTTTAAAAACACGATGCCTTTTTCCTTGGCTGGCGAAGTAATCATAATCATCGAATAATCATCTCCCTTAGACCAGGTTTTCATATTCATTTCCCTCTGCCAAGAAGGCCTGATAATTTTGATAGTGATGTCAGCTTGCGATGTTTTACCGCGCATGTTATCCTCTGCCTTCCTAACAATACCCTTTGCTGAAAGATCTTGCTGACCGGATGCTGTGGCCAATGGCATTGTAAAAATGATAATGCCGATAATGAATTTTAAGAATTGTGATTTGTTCATTAAGTCAAAGTTAATTGACCTTATGAACTTAGAATATGATAAGTATCAGACAAGGTAGCAACTAGTACCCAATTTTAAAAATCCAGAAGTTTCATTGCGAAAAGAAATCATTCCATACACCTGCCTACCGGTTTATGTGCCGTAGGCATGCATTATGGTTCAAATATGGTTATAGTACTGTTTAAATAACCGCTTTACATAGCGCCCAGTTGTATGCCAAACTTTTTTACTTTTTCCCAATCGGTATATTCAATTTCTGCATTCGTATTTGTTGGGCCTTTGGTCATCCACATGATAAATTGGATCATGATCCGATCAAAATACGGGTATTTTTTATAGTCCAGTTTTCCGGCGAATACTTCAACTACCGTAGGGGTCCAATCGATCGATTTAAAAAATTTAATCACATAGGGGTTGGTGTCCGGTTTGTTTTTTTCAGGTTTTCTTGCCACCAAGTTCACAGAAAAGAAAGCCGTCTTTATACCATCAAGTTGTTTTTTATGGGTATTTATAAAGTCAATCACTTTTTTATTATGAACGCCGTATCTAATGCTTGCGCCAATAATCAACTTATCGTAATGGCTTATATCCTCATTGAAATCCTCTATTGAAAATAGCGCAATGTTAGGGTTGCTTTGCAGCAATATGTCTTTAAGCACCGTGCAGATTTTTAGCGTTTGGCCGTCTACGGAAGAATATAATATCGCAGTTTTATCATTCATCTTATATCAAATCATATGGGGGCTTTCAGTAGGTACGCCCATTAAAAAAACAATGTTGTAAAGGTACTGTTTCTTTTATCCTGTACATACTACCCATGGCTTATTTGATCTTTGAATTGGGCCTCGTGTTTCCTATAACCTAAACTCCGTCGCATTTTTATCCTTGTTGAAAATATGCGGGTAATGCGCCTTGGAGTTGGCGATCATAAACGCCAAGGG
>CBDUKE010000190.1:0-3221 GCA_965367725.1 uncultured Maribacter sp.
TATTATATCATATTCATGAAGGAGATTAACTATCGCTATCTAAGTGGTCTTTAATGCCATCGCCATCAGTATCCCTGAAAGTTACGTTACCTTCTGCGTCAATATCAATTTCATCAATTGTATCAATACCATCACCATCGTCATCTGAATCCAAGAAATTAGCGAATAAAGTTCCTGAAAGCGCCTTTTCCTGCTCTTCGTCCGTGTTATCATTATACAAGTAACCATCCATATCTACATCTTCCATAATAGATGGGATACCATCCCTGTCATGATCCGTATCATTCATGGCAAATAAATCAATCTTAAAAATCAAAGGAGCATAAACAGGTATGCCTCCTCGTGAAACATTAAAATAGCCTAATCCTGAAGGTAGAATCATTAATCCTACCCCATAATCTTCTACAATAAAAGTCCCATCTGCATTTACAACGATATCGCCACCTGTCTTAAAGTTTGGCATTGCCTCAGCAAAACCTCTTGCCGCTCCTGGTCCCTGAATTTGGGCTAGATCAAACCAAACCGGTGAACTTATTGAGCCATCGAAAACCACACCATTCAACAAGGAACCTTCATATCTAACATAAGTTGAATCGGCAATCGAAGGACTGGGCCCACTACCCTCTTCAGCCTCCAAATAATAATATTTATGCTGGGCAGTTTCAGTTTCATCCAATCCGAAAACGTCAGAAGTGACCGACACCTCTTTCCAGGCCATTTGATCAATTAACGGCGTTTTATTCGCGTTATCCCCGGCAATCGTATCCAACTTTATCCTGTAGTCAAAATCAGCTGGTGGGGAGTCAAATTCTTCATAATTATAAAAATGAGTTTGTAAAAACTCCCTGATTTTGACATCATCTTCAGCAGCAGTCTCCACTAATGATTGTGGTGGCACTACAATTAGGCCTTCTTCTTCATCATCTTTTTTACATGACCAAACGATTGCAGTACAAAGAACCAACATTAAAATATTTTTCATTTTCATCAATTAGCAATTAAAGGCCGCAAGATACAATTTTCCGTATTTTTGTAGAGCTACTTAACAAAGATTTTTGATTGTTTATGCGTATTGACAAATACTTATGGCATACCCGATATTTTAAGACCCGAAATATTGCTTCAACAGCCTGTAAAAAAGGACAAGTAAAAATAAACGGGCAGGTCGTAAAATCATCGAAAGAGGTTTATCCGATGGATAAAGTTATCCTACGTAAGAACCAGATAAACTACGAATTGGTTGTTTTGGATATACCTAAAAACCGAATTGGGGCAAAATTGGTCAATATTTACCGGAAAGACATTACACCCAAGGAGGCCTTCGAGAATACAGAACTATTGAAATACTCCAAGGCGTACTATCGCAAAAAAGGGGTGGGCAGACCCACTAAAAAAGACCGCAGGGAAATTGATGACTATTTAGATGATGAAGCTGAATAAGGCGTTTTGGGATAACAAATATAACAATGAAAAATTGGGATGGGATATAGGTTATATCTCAACTCCCCTAAAAAACTATATAGATCAATTAGCCAATAAAAACCTAAAAATCCTAATTCCTGGCGCAGGTAATGGATATGAGGTAGAATATCTTTACAATAGGGGTTTCACTAATATATACGTTGTTGATATTGCACAGCAGCCCTTGGAAAATCTAAAAAATAGAATTCCCCATTTTCCTAAAGATCAATTGATCCATTTAGACTTTTTTGACTTGCAGGAATCTAATTTTGACTTAATACTTGAACAAACTTTTTTTTGTGCCTTAGATCCGATCTTACGAGAATCCTATGCTATTAAAATGAAAACTTTGCTCAAGGAAAATGGAAAGTTAGCCGGTTTATTTTTTGATTTTCCCCTAACTGAGAATGGGCCGCCCTTTGGTGGTGACATCAATGCTTACAAAAAATTGTTTTTAGAACATTTTAAAATCAAAACATTGGAAAGGGCATATAATTCAATCAAACCTAGAAAAGGTACGGAACTGTTCTTTATCTTTGAAAAGTAATTCATTCGACTATGCAGAACAAAATATTATCACATCAAAAAATACAACATAAAATTCGTCGCATAGCTTATCAGATTTATGAAGCCAATGTAGAAGAAAAGGTAATTGTCATTGCAGGCATTGAAGGTGGTGGGTTAAAATTTGCAAAAAAAATACAAAATGTACTCCGAAATATTACCGGTGCCGATATTCTTCTTTGTAAAGTCAGTATGAACAAAAGAAATCCGTTGGAAAGTGAAGTAAAGACCTCTATCCCAGTAGAGGAATACAAAAACAAGTCCGTGGTTTTAGTAGATGACGTTCTTAATTCCGGGACAACCTTGATTTATGGCGTTCATCACTTTCTAAGGACCCCCTTAAAGCAATTGAAAACTGCCGTTTTAGTGAATAGAAACCATAAAAAATATCCTGTGAAGGCAGATTATAAGGGGATATCGCTATCTACTTCACTTCAAGAACATGTACATGTGCAATTTCAAGCTAAGAACGACATGGTCTATTTAGACTAATAGGCTTTCAATTTTTAAAACCAGTTCTTCCTTACTATTTTCATCACATACTAGATTGTGATTCGCTTGGGAATAGAAATAACTTCTTTCAAACAAATGTTTACCAATAAATTCAGGTAATTCCTCATTGGGAATGTTTGAAATGAGCGGTCGGTGTTCTTTCTCTAAAATCAACCTATTAATTAATCCAGCAATAGATACCTTCAAATAAAAAACGTTTGAAGTCGCCTTCAAAATAGCATTCATATTCTCACCATAGCAAGGTGTGCCACCACCAGTTGACAACACAAAATTGTCTTTGGTATTCAAAATTTCATTTAGGTATTCAAATTCCTTTTTTCGAAAATAAAGTTCACCTTTGGATTTGAAAATATCGGGGATCTCCATTTTTTCGGAGGCTGCTATATAATCGTCAAGATCAATAAACGCATAGTCCAAATTCCCGGCAAGTAATTTACCGATTGTAGATTTTCCACTTCCCATATAACCTACCAAAACTATTTTCACCGCTCTTTATTTATGTAAATATGAATTAATTATAATTGGAATTCAAAGAAAACTAAAAATTCTATAACAATAGACTTGTTAAATAAATTAATGATCTTATATTTGCAGCCGCTAAGGTGGAAACTTCCTTAGTCTTTTAATACATTTTGACCTGGTAGCTCAGTTGGTAGAGCATCTCCCTTTTAAGGAGAGGGTCC
>CBDUKE010000191.1:0-3142 GCA_965367725.1 uncultured Maribacter sp.
CTTTCAAACCTTATTTTTCAATTCTTTTGGAGTGTTCCATAAAATAAGACTCAAAGCGTTTTAGTTTTGGGTGTAATTTTTCCGAGTATAGCACATACTGGCACTTTTGAATACTTTGGGTAATGGAAATAATAGCGTTATACTCAGAAGTTTGAACAAGAAAGTCAGCGTCGTCTATACTGAATATCTTCAATTGGGATGTGCTTACTCCATTTAATAAAAACAACTTGTTCATTGTCTTGGGAGTGGAAATAAGAATGTCTATACCCTCAAATATTTCCGATTTTTGTATGTCGATATGCAGTTCTTCATATCCTACATAAACTCGCAACGAGTTAAATTTGGTATAGGTTAAAAAAGAATCGTATAATTCCAAGGCCCTTTCTTTATTTTCCACAAGAACTACGGCTCTTGGAGCATTTCCTATGGCCTCGCATTTTAATTTATGCAAGGTGGTAAGTATGAGCGTTGTTGTTTTTCCACCGCCTTTTGGTGCCGTGCAAAAGACATTGGCTCCACTTTTAATTACTGGAATACTGCTGATCTGAAAAGGAGTGGGCGTTATTATTTCTAGACGCTCGAGCGATTCCCGTATATCGGAATGTAATTTTTTAAAAGGCATAAGAATTCAAAAGATGACTGTTTGGCTTGATGTTCATATTGATGTAAGCAAATATACTACCTAGAAACCGAAAATATGAATAGGGAAAAGAAAGCTTTAAAAATGTATTGCAGGTGATGGTTTGTTCTTAGAACAACAAGAAATTTCAGTTTTAAATACTTAGTTAAGCTACCTTTGCTTAAATCCAATTTATGTCAAAACAGTTTTCAGATTTAGGAATTAACGAACAAGTATTACAAAGTTTAGGCGATTTGAATATTACTGTACCCACAGATATTCAAAAAAAAACAATTCCAATACTATTAAATCAAAAAGAGGATGTAGTTGCTTTGGCAAAAACGGGAACAGGCAAGACCGCAGCATTCGGGTTGCCTTTACTACAATTGATCAATCCAGGGAATACGGAAGTACAAGCAGTAATATTGGCCCCTACACGAGAATTAGGACAACAAATTTATGCGAACTTAGTGTCTTTTTCTTCTCACAGTCCATCTATTTCTATTGCTTCTGTATGTGGAGGTATTCCCATTAAACCCCAAATAGAACGCTTAAAAAAAGCAACACATATTGTGGTGGCCACTCCAGGACGATTAATTGACTTAGTACAGCGTAAGGCCGTCAACATCAAAAACTTGAAGTATTTGGTCTTGGATGAAGCTGATGAGATGGTAAGTGCTTTAAAAACGGACTTGGATACGCTTGCCAATGAGATGCCCAAATCAAGACGAACACTATTGTTTACGGCAACCATGCCAGGTACCGTTAAACAATTAGTGCAGAATTATATGTCAAAACATGTGGTGCACCTAGAAGCGGATATGGCACAGATGGGGCATCAAGGTATTGATCATAAATACGTGGTGGTAGAACCCATAGAAAAGTTGGAAGTCTTGCTTCACTTTCTAAATACCAAAGAAGGGGAACGTGGTATTATATTCTGTAAGACCAAGGCTGCCGTCAATAAACTAGCCAAGAAATTGGCCATTAACAAATTCTCATCCGGGGCTATTCATGGCAGTTTGACCCAAGGTATACGTGACCGTATCATGGGGCAATTCAGGGAAGGGTTTATTGATATTCTAGTAGCTACCGATTTGGCAGCTCGTGGCATTGATGTTAGAGAAATCTCATATGTTGTCAATTACCATCTACCAGATACGTATGAAGCCTATGTACACCGAAGTGGTAGAACGGCTAGGGCAGGAGCGAAGGGACTCTCCTTAAGCATCATACAGGAAGAGGAACGTAAGGATATTCCTGAGTTTGAAAAAGAATTAGGGCTTGTTTTTAATGAGCTCAAAAAGCAAAATGAAGAAAATAGGTCAGCAACCAATTTGGTTTTATGGGCAAAAAAAATATTCAAGACCAAGCCTAACCGCACCGTTTCAGATGAGACTAAAGAAAAAATAAAAACCATATTCCATCATTTGACAAAAGAAGAATTGATCGAAAAAGTACTAGCTGATCATATGGCACAGCACACTACTGCCAAATCAAAAACAGAGGCTTCCCAAAAGAAGTAATACCTATGGCCAATAGCATTAGAAAACAAGAGGATATTTTAGAAAAATTAAAAATAGACGCATTGAACCCAATGCAAGAAGAAGCTATTGCCGTCATTGAAAAAACTACGAATACTGTGCTTCTTTCCCCAACGGGTACAGGCAAGACTTTAGCCTTTCTATTACCCCTTATTCAAACTTTAGATCCTGAATGTGCAGAAGTACAGGCATTGATTCTAGTGCCTTCTCGAGAGCTGGCGATCCAGATTGAACAAGTAGTTCGTAATATGGGTTCTGGTTTTAAGGTAAATGCAGTGTATGGCGGCAGACACATGTCTAAGGATAAAATTGAAATAAAGCATATACCTGCCATTTTAATAGGAACACCGGGTAGAATCTTAGATCATTTTGACAATGATCGCTTTTCTAAGGCAAGTATTAAAACACTTATATTGGACGAGTTTGACAAATCGTTGGAAACAGGTTTTGAGACTGAAATGAGCGCCATCATAAATCAATTGCCTTATCTTAACAAACGCATTCTGACCTCGGCAACACGAGGCGTTGAAATTCCTGGTTTTGTACGATTGGACAAGCCCACGATCATCAATTATTTAAACAAGAAAAAAGAATCCAACCTAGCCATTAAAACGGTGGTTTCCCCAGATAAGGATAAGTTGCAAACCCTAGTTGATTTGTTACTTCACATTGGCAATCAACCCGGAATCATTTTTTGTAATTTCAAGGACAGTATTGAATTAGTGAGTGCTTATTTAAATAAAAGCCACATTAATCACGCTTGTTTTTCAGGGGGCATGGAGCAAAGAGATAGAGAACGTTCTTTGATTAAATTTAGAAACGGCACCTGTCCAGTACTCATCGCTACTGATTTAGCAGCGCGAGGTATTGACATTCCAGAAATGAAATATATCATTCATTATGAGCTTCCTAGGACCTTTGAAGAGTTTACGCACAGAAATGGTAGAACAGCACGGGTAAATGAAAAAGGAACGGCTTA
>CBDUKE010000192.1:0-3116 GCA_965367725.1 uncultured Maribacter sp.
CCAAAAATGGGAAGCTGACCAAACGTTATGGGTACCTACAGGACTATGTAGATGGCAAGGAGTAATCTAATCAATATGAACTTCCCATTCAATCACCGGCTGTTGTTTGGGGGCTGTAAATGCGCCTAAAGCCTTAAGTTTAAAGTCTACGGAATCTAATTTCTCCAAAGTTTTGATATGCACTATTGTTGTTTCACCGGCATTTATTTCAAAAACAGGGGAGCTATCATAGAAGTTGAACTCCATTTGGTTTTCAAATAATAGATCACTACTCGATACATTTTTCAGTACTACTTTCAGAACAGTTGTTTCCGGTAAATAGGCTGCGCTTTCAATAACTACACTGGCTTGTAATAAGGGCTTTAAATATTCAGGCTTCCCAACCAAAAGGGAGTTGTAAACCGCGACCGTTCTTCCTTCAAAAAGTGCCGCTTTCATACTTTCCAAACTTTTTTCTTTGGCAAAAATCAGGGTAATAGGTCTATGGTTGCCTTTTTCAGTATAATCCCAATCAATCAAACCATGAATATCACTGGTTCCCATAATCGTTAAGTTGTGCTCCAGCGCAAGGGCCAATGATTCCTCAGCATAATCGAAGGTATTTATTACTTCAATACCATGTAGTTCCCCTTTTTTAATACGTTCTTTTTGAAAATCACTCAATATCGGATTTCCTGTTGGGCTTTGTGCATGCCACGCGGGATGGTTCCAGAATACAAACGCACCTTGTTTTTTAGCTTCCTCAAAAGGGACTTCCGGGGCGGTGGCCATTAATTTGTTTGCATCATTTATAAATACGGCATTGTTATGCCCTACAGGTTCTGAACGCGTTATTTCGGAGCCCGGGACAATGAGGAGCTCATGATCTTTTGCTTCTTCAAGCGCTAAATTGTATGCTCTATTTCTGTCGGGATGTGGAATATCCGCTTTATGGGGTTGATATTCCAAATGCTCGGTAAGGGAAATAGCATCCAGATTTTCACGCAAAGCTTCCTGTACGCGTATGGTTGGCCAAACATTGCCATCAGAAAAAACAGTATGCGTGTGTAAATCGGCCTTTAAGGTCACATAACCTTCAATATTGGGATAGGAAAATGCCTTTGCACCTAAATGACTATGATTTTGGGCAACCAATAAGGAGACACTGCAAAAAGTAAGGATGGTAAAAAATGGATTTTTCATTTTGGAACGATGGTTTGGATTAAAGATTTTTTACGAAGTCAAATTAATGAAAAAAGAGGTGTTATGGCTTAGAATAGGTAATTTTATGTTTGACATGAATCCCGCGGAAGAATACATTCTGAACCAAGCCGAACCTTTTCGGAGTATACTGCTGCACCTGCAATCGGTAATAGAACGCAGCATTCCAAAGGTTGAATTAAAATACAAATACAGGATTCCGTTTTATTATATTAATGGCAAGCCCTTTTGTTACCTGAACCAATCAAAGGATTATGTTGATGTCGGATTTTGGCATGCGAAACATATATCAATACATCTGGATAAAATGACCACTGCTGGGCGGAAAATGATGAAATCGCTTAGATATACCGCTTTGGATGAAATTGATAATGACGTATTGATTGAGGTGCTAAATGAAGCCTATGCTGTCAAGGAAAGGAAATTTTGGGGATAGCATTCCTTTAGTATGTGTTGAAAAATTTCAGGCTATTTCACTTAAAGATCATTGACAACATCATTATTGGGCCATGCTTGCCTGTTCCGGATTTTATCATTCAAATAATTGCGTATGGCTTGAATAACTTGTTGAAAATCACTATCACCCCTATTCGTCAATACCACATACGAAATAGGATAATCTACTTGCAAAACGGTCAAGCTTCCTGGTAAGGCACCATTATGGTTCCAGCTGCCACTTTGCAAATAACTTAAACCTTCATCCACGCCCAAAAAATCGGGAACAGAAGCTTCCAAATCTGAATGCATGGCATATAAAGCCAAATCTTTGGTAGAAGCAATCCATCCCCCATGGGAATCCATTCGTGAGACATTCATCGCATAGGGATCGCTCCAAGTGGAATAATAGGTGACTTCGTTTGCATAGGCATCAGTCTTGGTATTGCCACCTATGCGCATACCAGTGATATTCATTGGGGCCAAAACCATCTCTTTTACATAGTCTTCATAGACCATACCTGAAACTTTTTCTATGATCCTTCCCAAAAGGCTATATCCAAAATTTGAATATTCGTATTGGGTTCCCGGACTAAAAGTCAAAGACCTTTCATCAAGTACTTTGTTGATTAATTGGGTATGGGAAAGCGCAATATCATCGAACATAATATCATTGGGGACATTGGAGAATCCGGCCTTGTGTTCTATGAGATGCGAAAGGGTGATCATCTTTTCCTGATCTTCATAGGGCAGATTACCAAATTCGGTACCTAATAGCGATTCTTCTCCAAAAATAAGGTCATCTAAATGCAATTTACCTTCTGCAACAAGCTTGGAAATAGCGGTCAAGGTAATGGGTTTAGAGATTGAAGCTATTCTAAAGACCGAGTTTTCGTGTATGGCACTATTATTTTCAATATCAGCCACACCAAAAGATTCGAGATAAATAATTTTATTGAAGCGGGTAATGGCCACTTGGGCTCCAGGAATGCCGTATATATTCATCAGCGATTCGAAACCTGAGGTAATATCATCCAAATTCGCATCGGCATTATCTTGATTACCACCGGAATTAGCTGGACCTTCATTCTGGTTGATACCCTCCCCGGAATTCGAAGTATTGGGCAAAGCCACCTGATTTTGGTCACGTATTGTTGTGTCATCCTCCGTTTTGCTACAAGCGAAGGATAAAACCAGTAACACCGATAAAAATGCGAAGTTTTTCATTTAGTGGGTTTGAGATTCAAACTTTACATGCAATGATCTATTTTTAAAGATACAAAAATTTAATCCATTAGTTATCAAGGATATATGGGTAAGTAGGGGGTCGTGGGAACCAAGCAAAAGAGCCAATTAAAAAATTTGGAAAGAAGTCCTAATCCAAACCGTTCACTGTCTTTCTCAGGGCAACCAAATTCGTCAATAATTTTTCCAAATAATCCAAATGTAACATATTGGCCCCATCGCTTTTGGCGATTGAA
>CBDUKE010000193.1:0-3114 GCA_965367725.1 uncultured Maribacter sp.
CCCAGCATTTTACGCGGCTCTTTAAGAAGAAGATGGGGAAGACACCTAATGAATACCGGATGTTGAATTGAATCTACCAATGCAAGTGTATTGATATGGTGAACTCGGTGATAAAAAATGGCTGTTTTGTAGGACATATTTACGAAGGCAGCAAATATTTTGCTGTGATGGCCCATGTATGGTCTCTGTTAAGAGTTGCGTTAATTCACCCTTAGTGGGTGACTTTAATGAGGGTATTTATACTATTGAAAGCTCAAATAAACGATGTATTCAAACCATTTTTTCAAGGAAAATCTTATTTAGGGTGTCCTTGGATAGCGGCTTATCAAAATAGCCTTGAACCATTGGATGCTCCTTTGCCCGGGTCCGGTCTTTGCTATTGGCGAAGGCAGACAGAATGTAAATGTCTGTTTTTATGGGCCACTGGATGCTTTGTTTCAACTGATCCAGAAATTCCCAGCCGTCTATCCCGTCCATAACCAAATCAAGGAATAGTATATCAGGGAGATCCTTGCCATCTTGAACGAGGTCGGAAAACAACTGCAAACCCATTTCCGCGTTGTCACACATGATGACCCTGCAATTAGTGCTGCACTGTTCTATGCAATATCTTGACGCGAATTGCGACACCATATCATCATCGATTATACAGATGGTCAATTCCATTTGGGGTGAATTAAATCAGGCAATGCTGTTTTTTTTAGCTTTCGGTAAATCTAATAATAATAAATTTGAAAAAGATGGGGCCCTTTTTAAAATGAATAGGGGGTATATTGAAGTTTATAGGTGTACCTAGTGCAACAGGGGAAAGTGCAATTAAACGATACGCTGTAACTTAAATCTAGGTATTATTTAAACTTTGTTGCTTAACTTAGAGGGGTATACAAAATAGAAATATACGTAGCAGTACGTATATACAATTGTTGTATGCCATTACTGCATTTAAAACCTTAACAAACAATGATGAAATCAGCTAGCATCTTCTTTCTCATACTTCTTTTTTTAAACTCCTGCACACAAAAATCATCAGATGAACAAGTAATTGAATGGGTGGCCAACCATGCAATACCATTGAATTCGGTTTTGGCTGGAACCGATAACAATGATCTTCAGCCATTAAAGGACATCGTTGGAGATGCTCGTATTGTCTCGCTTGGAGAGCCCACCCATGGGAATCGAGAAGTATTCCAGTTAAAACATCGTATGATTGAATTCTTAGTGATGGAGATGGGATTTAATTTATTCGCTCTAGAATGTCCATTTGGCGAAGCCTATGATATCAATCGCTACGTTGTTGATGGAATTGGTGATCCAGAAAAGGCGCTAGCAGGAATAAATATTTGGGCTTGGGATACCCAAGAAGTTCTTGAATTATTAAAGTGGATGCGGGCTTATAATGCAAAACCAACGACTAATGTAAAAGTAAAATTTTATGGTTTTGATACTCAACATCCTGAGCGAGCTGCAAGAGTAATGCTCGAATATCTTGACAAAGTAGATCATGGATTATCAAAACGCGTAAGGCCAGAGTTGAGCGTATTAGAAGTTGCATTCTCAAATCCGGAAATTATAGGAGGGCGTCAGTTTATACCCAAAGAATATGATTCTTTATCACTTAAAGCCATAAACCTTGTAATGGATGCATTAGACAGCAAAAAAGATCAATATATTGGCCTCTCCAGTTTGTCAGATTGGACATTGGTAAGGCAACATGCTCGGCAAGTAGAAATGTACGTCGAGGCAAACACGAATGATGGTGAAAACTACGGACATATAAGAGACCTAGGTCAAGCCCAAAACTTGAAATGGATCATGGATCAGGAAGGCAATGATGCCAAGATGATTGTTTGGGCGCATAATAGTCACGTATCTAATTCTTCACGCTGGGGAACTGATTGGATGGGGTTGCATATGAAAAAATGGTATGGTGATGAGATAAAGATATTTGGACTTTTCTTTAATCGGGGTCAATTCAAAGCGATAGACGAAGGCGTTCCATCAAAAGGTATGTATGACTTTTCTGTGGGCCCAGCTCCAGAAGAAACATTTGAGCATTTAATGGCGAACACTAACTACAGCATTGCTGCACTAGATATAACGAAAATTCCGAAGAAAGGAGTTGTTTATGATTGGTTTAATCAAGAAAGACCTACAAAAAATTCTGGAGGAGGTTATAATGAAAAAGATGCAGGACATTTCTTTTGGCCATACAACTTAATGGAAGCATACGATGTGCTTGTTTACTTAGATTCAACCACAGCAGTACAGGACATTAACGATGCGGACTATGATAATATGTGGTTAGTGAATAAAAAACTGGAGAAACCAACAAATACTGATTTTGAAAACAACGGCTCGGGAGAAGCTCCCAATGACTGGGTCTCTTGGTCTAAATTCCAACGTTTAGGTGTAAAAATGATAGTGAGTAATGAAAATCCTTATAAAGGTAAATATTCAGCAATGTTAAAACGTGACAAAGGTCTAAAATATGGAGAAATCACTCCTAGCCTTAGGCAATACATAGATGCAACACCATACAGAGGAAAAACCATACGACTAAAGGTGGCAGCCAGGGCTGAGTTGGTTGAATCAGACTTTGCCTTCATTAGGCTATCAATAGATCCTAAACAACTAGACGATGCCCATGATGGGCTTCCACCGCTATTTGATAGTCTTGACAAATATCGTGTAGAATCTATGGAATGGAAAACTTATGAAATTAAAGCAAAAGTTGATGAAAACGCTGACATTATACATTATGGCATTTATCTTCGGGATTTTGGATCGGTTTGGCTAGATGATATTGAAATTGTTATTGTAGAATAATAAGTAACTTTCCCCTACGTCTGAAAATCACAACTGATTTTTCGCAACTAACCATACACAAACCGTTAGCACCAATTAGACACAAAATAGTAAAGATTTTCAATGACTTAAAGAATGCAATATGAGACTAGAATCTAATGCAACTATACAAATTCAAAAACCAGTAGAAGAAGTTTTTGAAGGGATTGTAAATCCAGAGAAAATGACCAAATATTTCATTTCGGAAAGTAGTGGAAGATTGGAAACGGGAAAAGACGTGATTTGGAAATTTCCTGAATTTGATGATAA
>CBDUKE010000194.1:0-3109 GCA_965367725.1 uncultured Maribacter sp.
GAACTCACTGGCGATATGCTGCGGGTTTTTGAATAATTTTGGATGTCACAAAATTTATAATGAAAAAAATAACCTTCATATTGGTATTGTTATACTCAGTTTTGGCCTCGGCCCAGAATTGGAAATCTTCTTATGAAGAGGCCCTGTCTATTTCCAAAGCTGAAAATAAACCAATTGTCCTCGTGTTCGCCGGTTCGGATTGGTGTGCTCCCTGTATAAAATTGGAAAGAAGTATATGGCAATCCAAGGCCTTTGTTTCGTATTCCAACGAGCATTATGTACTTTATAAAGCGGATTTTCCTAGAAAGAAAGCCAATCAACTTACAGCAGATGTAAAGGAGCAAAACAACAAATTGGCGGAAAGGTATAATCCCAATGGCCATTTTCCGTTGGTTGTGGTTCTAAATTCTAATGAAGCGGTTTTGGGCACTACCGGTTATAAAAAAAGCTCTCCTGACCAATACATTTCACTTCTAAATTCTTTGGTCAAGTGAAAAAACTTGTCCCCCTGTTTTTTGTACTTTTTGTCATAGCAGGTTTTGGGCAAGAACGAAAATACGTGACCGTTCACAGGACCCAAAAATTAATGGGTAACCGTTTTGATATAACCGTGGTTGACATAAATGAAGAAATTGGTTACATCAATATTGATAGGGCCATTTCGGAAATTACCCGTATTGAAAAGTTGATTTCTTCCTGGGACCCAGATTCAGAAACTTCCTTAATAAATAAAAATGCAGGAATTAAACCTGTAAAGGTAAGTTTGGAACTTTTTAATTTAATTGAAAGAGCCAAGCAAATTTCAGTGATTACAGATGGGGCATTTGATATTTCATATTCCTCAATGGACAAGATTTGGAAATTTGATGGAAGCATGAAGTATAAACCGACTGAAGCAAAAATAAAAGAATCCATTGCGAAAGTAGGGTATGATAAAATCATTTTAAACGCTGAGAATCATACTGTTTTTTTAAAACAAAAAGGAATGAAGATTTCCTTTGGCGCCATTGGTAAAGGCTATGCAGCTGATAAGGCGAAGGAATTATTGATATCCAAACAAGTGGTTGCGGGGATTATTAATGCCTCAGGTGATTTAACCACTTGGGGTACAAAGGCAAGTGGCGAAAAATGGTTGATTGGTATTGCCAATCCTTTGAGCAAGGACAAGATTTTTTCTTGGCTTCCCGTTGTTGAATCCTCGGTTGCTACATCCGGTAATTATGAGAAGTACGTTGTTATTGACGGTAAAAAGTATTCCCATATCATTGATCCTAGAACAGGATATCCATCAATAGGGGTAAACAGTGTTTCCATATTTAACAAAAGTGCAGAGTTATGTGATGCTTTGGCTACGGCCATTTTTATTTTGGGGAAAGAAGATGGTATCGCATTGATTAATAAACTTCCTATGACAGAAGTAATCTTGGTTGATAGTGATAATAAAATACATAAGAGTAGTGGAATTCTATTTGATAATAATCCGTAACTTTATTTTATGAAAAAGGTGGTCTTACTTCTGGTTTTTACTGCTTTGTCAAGTTCTTGCGTTGTAGTGAAGGAATATGATAAAGTATATCTCAATGATGAAGAAATGGTATTGAGCGCGAAAGGTTCTGAACGTTTTGAGACTAATTTTCAAATATATAGGGAAGCTGCTGCTGGTGCCAATGGTGGTAAATCTGGTGGTGGGTGCGGATGTAATTAAATAAAAGCCTATTTCAACAATACGGCTTAATGGAGTCGTTGAAATAGTTGGTTGATTTTACCCCGACAATCGGAGGGGTCTTTTTTTCTCTTGAAAACATTAATAAATAATTTCATATTTCTTTGAAAATACTTAGCCTTATATTTCTACTCTTAATGTTTAATTGGGGTTTTGCCCAAGATGATAACACCAATAACTATAAAAAGCGGGTTTTGGAAACCGCTGAAATAGATTTGCTCTTTAGTTACTATAACCAAGATGGGCAAAATGCTGCGGTTACTGGGGGAGAAGGTACAGAAGAACTAACAGATGCCACTTCGAGTATTGTGGTGAAAATACCTTTGAATCCTAATGATATACTTACCGTGGATGCCGGTATATCGGCATATTCTTCGGCTTCTACGAGCAATGTAGATCCTTTTGATAAAAATAGTAGACGTGCTAGTCCGTTCAGTGCTTCTTCAGGAGCGTCCCAAAGCGATGCCTTAGTGCATTTCAATCCTTCTTATGAGCATAGTTCTGAGGACCGGAATTCAGTTTATTCGGCCCAAGCTTATGTATCGTCTGAATATGACTATTTTTCTATTGGTTTTGGCGGCGGATATGCGCGTTTGTTCAATGAGAAGAATACAGAGATTGCTGCTAGTTTTCAGGTATTCTTGGATAAATGGAATCCCCAATACCCGGTTGAATTACGGGATGGGTTCTCCGATTCTAGAATAATGGGTATCGGAACCTATAATCCAGCTTTTGAAGCATTCAATGATGAAACAAGAAATTCGTATTCGCTTTCTTTAAGCTTTTCCCAAATATTGAGTAAAAGAATGCAAGGTTCTATTTTTATGGATGTTGTTTCACAAAGTGGATTGTTGAGTACGCCACACCAAAGAGTCTATTTTGACGACTCCAACGACTTTTTCATTGAAGATTTTCAATTGGCCGATAATGTTGAACAATTACCTGACAACCGGTTTAAAATTCCGATTGGCGCTCGTTTGAATTACTATCTAAGCGATTTGATTGTTTTACGTAGTTATTACAGATACTATTCCGATGATTGGGGCATCACCGCCCATACAGCCAGTTTAGAGGCTCCTATAAAAGTGAGTGATAAATTCACTTTGTACCCGAATTACCGATATTATAAACAAACAGCCGCTGATTATTTTTATGCGAAAGAAACGGTGGTTTCCAGTCAAGATTTTTATACCTCAGATTATGACCTATCCGCTTATAATTCCCATCAATATGGAATGGGCGTAAGGTATAAGGACATTTTCACATCGACCAAAGTATTTACATTCGGATTAAAGACGATTGATTTTAGATTTGGTAAATATGACCGGAGTGATGGCCTGGATTCCTATATTTTCAGCTTAGGGACTACTTTTGTGGGCGATTGAA
>CBDUKE010000195.1:0-3073 GCA_965367725.1 uncultured Maribacter sp.
CTGATTAAGCGGTGGAAATTTAGTAGCTTTGGCAATGAGGCTGTCAAAAAATACTACCTTAGAAATAATTCGATATATGACGTGTGTAATGGTGTTGTTTTCAATAATAGTCCAAGAATTGAGTGGTAGCACTTTGGTGAAAAAAATATACTCATAAGGTGATGAAACTAAATTGGATATCTCCATTAAAAATATTCAGCCTTCTGGTATTATTGCATATTTCTACAATTAGCTATGCGCAATTATCAGATCTTGCCAAGATAGATTATACGAAATTACCCAAAGGAACTTCCGATGTTGGCTATGATAGGTTAAGGGGATTATTCAACTATCCCATTAAGGTGAATGATGGGGGCTTTTTCCTAATCGGATTGGATTATAGTAAAATTGAACTTTCCTTTGATAACAACATCGATGCTTTTGATATCAATGCCATTGAAGACTTTCAATTATTGGATCTAAACATAGGTTACACCTTCAAAATGAATGAAAATTGGCGTTTTGGTGCTCGGTTTACGCCCGGTTTCAGCTCCAATCTCGTCAAGGAACTGTCTTTCGAAGATGTTGTTTTTTCAGGGGACATTGTTTTTATTAAGGATAAAAAAAATGATGAAAACCTAAAAAAACCATATCGCCTTATTTTGGGGATTTCATATTCGGGCAATAGGGGAATTCCCTTCCCCATTCCTTTTATAAGTTACTATAGAAAATTTCACCCCAACTGGTCTTATAAGTTTGGTATTCCAAAATCCAATTTACAATATCATCTTTCCAAAAAATCTAGATTCAAGGTAATTGCCGAACTAGACGGGTTTACTTCCAATATTCAAGGAGGCTTGCTGGTCAATGGGGATGAATTGGCAGATAAGGCAAATATGGTGATTATCATTGGAGGTCTACGCTATGAATATAAATTCACCGATCATATAGAACTTTATTTCAATATTGCCCATATTATGAGTAGTAGTGCTAAACTTAAGGATAGAAAGAATAAGACGGTCATATCGGTAAACAAAAGCAACATCTATTATTTTAGAAGTGGCATTCGCTTTAAAATATAGAAAGCCCAAACCGGAATTGCCCGCAGCCCTTCCCTACAAGCCTCCGCACCTTTAGACAAGGTTTCGGTGCACTCGCGACTTGAAAGTTAAAAAAGCCCTAAAACTAGATTGTATTTTGCTTTTTCTTTGTTCATATGTGACCTAACCATAAAATAAAAGCACTGATTATAAATTCATATAGTCCAGTTTTTATCAATATGCTTCTTACCAATAAAACTTTACTTCTTTTCTTTAATCAAGATTTTACTTAGTTCTTCCAAGGATATGCCCTTGGTCTCCGGCATAACAAAAATGACGAAAAGTAACTGTAGTACCATCATAAAGGCGAAGAAGGCGAAAACCACCCCCGCTCCAATGGTTGCAAATAGCACCGGTATTAATGAGGGCACTACTGCAGCCAATATCCAATGTACAGAACTACCGAATGACTGTCCAGAACCCCTTAAATGGTTCGGGAAAATTTCGGATATGAACACCCATATCACGGTACCTTGGCCAATAGCATGTGCAGCAATGAACATGAATAAAAATATGGGCATGGCAATACCAGTCCAATTAAAGAAAAAAGCACAAGCCACCAAAGAAAGTGACAATATGTATCCAATAGAACCCGCATACATTAATTGCTTTCTGCCAACCCTATCTATCAGGTAAATACCCAAAAGGGTAAAAAGCATATTGGTTACCCCAATACCAATACTGCTAAGAAGTGCTGAACTTTCTGCAAGACCGGCCTCAGTCAATATTCTAGGTGCATAGTATAAGAATGCATTTATGCCTGATAGTTGGTTGAAGAACGCGATGCAAAATGCCAGTATTAAGGGAAATCGGTATTTTTTTATAAAAATATTCTCATGAGGTACGGTATTTTCCATCTCATCCTTAATCTCCAACATCAATTTTTCTGAATCCTGATCCGGGTTGATTATCTGGAGAACAGTTTTAGCTTCGCTATTTCTGAATTTGGTAAGCAGCCATCTTGGACTTTTAGGTATGGTAAATGCAAATACAGTGTATAAAACGGCGGGGATTGCCTCAACACCCACCATCCAACGCCAGGCATTTTCACCTATACCATTTAATAAATAGTTGGAAAAAAAGGCGATCAATATTCCAAATACAATATTGAATTGGTATAAACCCACTAATTTACCCCTATCCTTAGCTGGTGCGATTTCAGAGATATAAGCGGGAGCGGCAATGGTAGATGCACCTACACCCAGGCCTCCGATAAATCTAAAAACCGCAAAGGTAATTGGGTCGTTGGCAAAAGCCGAACCCAAGGCGGATACGGTATATAGAATACCAATCCAAACCAAGGTATTTTTCCGTCCGATCCTATTCGTCGGTATACCCCCTAACAATGCACCGATCACGGTACCCCATAAGGCCATACCAATTACCACGACTCCATGAAATACATCTGATGAGCCCCATAAAAGTTGAAGTTTTTTATCGGCACCGGAAATCACTACAGTATCGAAACCAAAAAGAAATCCTGCAAGTGCAGCGGTAATAGACCAAATCAATATTTTTTTCATTCCCGTAATTCTTAATTAAGTTACTTAACTCTTCATAAACCAGCTGAGTTACTATTAATCACATTACCCACTCATATGGTTTGGTTTATAAATGCTTCTATAAACATATATTTAGGTGTAATATACAAGTTTATAAATTTGATTTTACAATTGCGGCATATAATGTTCAATATAAACAGGTTCTCACAACCTTATCTACAAGGCTCCGCACCTTTACACAAGGATTCGGTGCACTCGCACCTTGAAAGTCAAAAAGATAAAAAATCGGGATTGGCCACTGCCCTTCCCTACAAGGCTCCGCACCTTTACACAAGGTTTCGGTGCACTCGCGCCTTGAAAGTCAAAAAGGCCCAAAATCAAAAAAGCAAGCTTTATGATTTTGCTTGCTTTTTGACTTATTCGTGACCCCGGAGGGATTCAAACCCCCAACCCTCAGAGCCGAAATCTGATGCGCTATTCAGTTGCGCCACG
>CBDUKE010000196.1:0-2988 GCA_965367725.1 uncultured Maribacter sp.
TTACTGTTTACTGTTTACTGTTTACTGTTTACTCACTAAAATCACTCTAAAGTCAGATCCAATTGGGAGGTTTCCAAATTTTTATATTTCGCGAAATTGTATCCGCTTTCCCACCATGTGGTCATTTTTTCTTTATTGAAAATCAATGAATTGGTTGTCAAGATCGCAGGTGTATAATAAAAATTGATTACTGCATCATTGTGATTTGCCACATACTTACCTATTCTGATATTTTGGTGCTCGATCCGATCCAACATAAAAGCGAACATTGCAGTTAGTAAGGCAAATGCATTTTTTGAGGGCATTCTATTAAAAAGGGTTGTTTCAGTCTGTAAAATAATGGCATCAATCTCAGTAGCCCCTCGTTTTATAGCCTCCTCAATAGGCACCATGGATCCCAAGCCACCATCAGCATACTCGCAGCCGTTTTTCTTTACCAAACTCATAAAGGGCGTATAATTGCAAGATATCCAAATCCATTCGCAGAATTCATCATAAGTGAAATCATTGATGCTTTTATATTCCACTTGGTTCAAGGAAAGGTTGGAAACTGTGACCACAATATCCTTAGGTCCATTTTTTAAGGTGTTAAACTCCTCTTCGGTCAAAGTATTTCGTATAAGTTTTAGCAGATTTTTACTTTCTCCGAAGGTTTTGCGGCCATGATAGAAGTTCTTTAGTACGTTCCAATGGTCAATGCCAATGCTCTCAACGCCATGTTTTTTTTGAATCACAAATGGGCAATTGCTAAAAATACTATCTTGGTTTACGGAAGTATATACTTCCTTTATTTTTTCTATTTTTTGAAGTGCTAAATGGGAAATCAATAAACTGCCTGTAGAGGTTCCCAAAAATAAGTCATAATTATAGTCTAGCCCTTGCATCAAATATTGTGCAACACCTCCGGCAAAGGCCCCTTTGCTTCCACCACCTGAAATGACCATTGCTCTCATTGCTTATTCAATTTAGTATTAATATAACGAAATTCATCATCATTCATTTCTTTTAAAAGGGCAATAAGGCGTTTCCGCTGTTCATCATCCTTTAAAAGCCCATCCAACAAATTCCTGGCATATTTTCGGAACTGCCATGAATGGTGCTCCGATGCATTGAGCAAATCCAAAAGATTCTGATCCGAAAACTTAAAGACTTCGCCAATCAACCCAAAAGCACCTTGGCGAATTTCCATAGAATATTTTGGATTCGTATAATCAAATAACTCAGAAAGATACGACTCTTTCAAATCATTGTCATAATCCTTGGTAAGTGCAGCGAATAATAACCAAAGTAATCGTACATTTTTATTGGGTAATCCGAACGTCCCTTTGGTTTTTTCCAAATAGCGGGATCTATCTTGGGGAAACGAAATCCAAAGTTTATATAAAGCATGCTCTAGAGTAACATAACTCGAATCATTAAGCAGTGATTCATAGTCGGTTTTCAATTCCATAGGGACTTTCTCATAGGCCAACGCCAAAGCCTGCCGTATCTTGATGGACTCACTACCAAAGGCTTCACTTATCAATTCTGGTGAAAATGATTTGTGATACTTGGCAATCATCCGTGCCCTTAAATCCTCTGAATTAGTTGAATTCCAATACTTTTGTATTATTTCAATTTTATCCTCCAGACTGGTTGTCAATTCCCATTTTAAATCAAAGAGACCCTTTACTGATTCTGAATGGGCCATCAGGTGTTCTTTAGCGTTTTCATATGGGAAAATAGGCGAATCTAGCCATAACGCTACATAATCAGTTAAGTCCTTACCACTAAAAGCCTCCATCTCGCCCATGAAATCTTGAATAGTGACATTTCTATATTGATACTTTTCCAAATAATTCTTTATTGCTTGTTTAAATGCTTCTTCCCCGATTTGCTCTTTTAGCATCACCAAGGCCCAAGCCCCTTTTTCATAAAAAGTCAGGCTACTGGCTTTTGGGTTGGTTAGCGCTTCCCCTTTTCCTTCTTCCGATAGGCCTTGTACTTGTGCTGCAGTATCATACAACTTCCAATAAAAATCCTCATCCCCAAAGATTTCTTTTTCGGCCAAATAGGCGTAATAAGTCGCAAAGCCCTCATGCAACCAATGGTGGTTGCCATCTTTTTCGGTGACTAGATTACCAAACCACTGATGCGCCATTTCATGGGCATTGATGTTTACATAATTCTTGTCAATAAAGGTTATGGAATCGATGACATATCCATCAGAAAATATAGTTGCCCCTGTATTCTCCATCCCTGCATACAAAAAATCTTTTACCGGAACCTGTTTATAGTCCTGCCAAGGATATGGGACCCCTATTTCCTGTTCCAAGAAATCGAATATCTCCTTGGTATAACGATATGTGGGTTCTGCTTTTGAGCTGTCTTGTGGGTAATAATAGTTTGCTAAAGGGATACCACTTTTAGATGTCAACTCTTGCTTGTCATAGTCGCCAATAGCAAATGCCAAGAGATAGCTGCTCATAGGATTGCCCATGTCGAAGGACCAGGTTTTAAGCCCGTCGTTCTCGTTGACTTTTTGAAGTTTCCCATTTGCAATAACCTCATAATTCTTGTCAAAAGTAATGTTTAGGTCAAACTCCACTTTTTCAGTCATGTCATCAAAACTGGGCAGCCAATGACTGGTATACTTGCCTTGTCCCTGCGTCCAAACCTGCTCATTTCCATCAATATCATCTTTCCAACCTAAAAAATAGACCGTTTGTTTGGGTTTGGTCTTATAATCAAGGGTTAATGCATAGGTCTTTCCCTTTTTGAACTTTTTATAAATGGAAAGTGTTTGGCCATTATTATTGAAGCTGACTTTCTTATTGTTGAGCCGAATAGAAGAAAAATCAATGTTTCGTGCATCTAAAAAAACAGAGTCCACTTTCTCCATCACTTCGAAATCATATACAACTTTACCCATAACTTCCCTTGCATCGGGATTTACTTGAATGAAGACATTGGCATGCACAAAATCCACATTATCTTGATGTTGGGCAA
>CBDUKE010000197.1:0-2960 GCA_965367725.1 uncultured Maribacter sp.
TTCTTCGATCGGAGATGTTCCCGATTTCGGAAGCAGCCAAACAAGCATAATCCAAGGCCATGGCCAAAGGCTGGCCGTGAAAATTTCCACCACTTATGGTCAGTTCCTCATCAATGATTATGGGATTGTCGGTTACTGAATTCAATTCAACTTCCAACAATTCCTTCAAATGCAACCAAGCATTCCGCGATGCACCATGTACTTGGGGAATACAACGAAGGGAATAAGGATCTTGAACACGTTCACAATCTGCATGGGCTTCCATGATTTGTGAACCTTTCAAAAGACGCTTCACCCTTTTTGCCACATGCATATTACCCTTATAGGGCCGCAAAGCATGCAGTTCATTGTAAAACGGTTTTATGGATCCTTGCAAACCTTCAATCATCATAGCGCCGATAATATCTGCCTGTGAAAGACAACTATGTAATCTTTCAACCACTTTTATGGCGTGGGCAGCAATAAACTGCGTTCCGTTAATGAGCGCAAGACCTTCCTTGGGACCAAGCTCTAGAGATTTTAAACCTGTTTTTTCAAAGAGTTGGGAAGTCGCCACGGTTTCACCTTTAAATTCCACTTTTCCTAAACCAATAAGAGGAAGAAACAAATGGGACAAGGGTGCCAAATCCCCTGATGCTCCCACTGAGCCTTGCGAAGGCACGAGAGGTATGGCGTCATTGTCTATGTGCCATAAGATGCGGTCCAAAGTGGCTTCTGAAATACCTGAAAAACCCTTTGCAAGTGAATGAACTTTTAAAATAAGCATCAATTTGGCGATTTCCTTGGCAATTGGCTTGCCAACACCAACACTATGACTTTGTAATATATTGGTTTGAAGAATTCGTGTTTCTTCCTTTGATATTTTGGTTGTACATAAAGGTCCGAAACCTGTGTTTATCCCATAAACAGGTTCACCTATATCGACTATTTTCTCCACCACTTTTCTACTGGCAATAATTTTTTGCCGGGAAATTTCAGATATTTCGCCCTGAGTTTTCCCGCTGCATAGATTCAAGGCTATTCCAGCCGATAATCGGTCCTCGCCATATAAAAAAACCTTGGATTCAACATTCATTTTATCTTTATTTAGGTAGTCTAAAAGTATTGATAATGTTTGAGATTACACAAGGGATTGGCTTAAACAATATGTTGATCAAAATATTAACTTTGCGCTTTAAATTGTAAAATTCATGATTTTCGACCTCATTAAAAATAGACGTTCCATTTTCCCAGTTCAATACAATGATAAGCCTATTCGCAAAAGTGATATTGAGCGACTATTGGAAGCGGCCAATTGGGCACCTACGCATAAAAAGACTGAACCATGGCGCTTTAAAGTTCTGCTAGGGAAATCAAAGGAAGATTTGGGTAGCTTTCTATCAACTAAATATCAGGAAGTAGCGGATAAACCAAAGCAGGTGAAGATTAAGAAGTTGATGTACAATCCAACTAAATCAGCTGCCGTAATTGCCATTTGCATGCAGCGAGATCCCAATGAAAGTATCCCTGAATGGGAAGAGGTAGCAGCAGTTTCCATGGCCGTCCAGAATATGTGGTTGTGCTGTACCGAATTGGGGATAGGGTGCTATTGGAGTTCTCCGGGATTGATTAAATATATGGATGAGTTCTTTGATTTAGCCGATGGCGAAAAATGTCTCGGCTTTCTTTATATGGGCTATTTTGATGGAGATTCTCCGGAAGGAATGAGGACACCCATTGAAGATAAAGTGGTTTGGATGGACTAGTTAAAATATGGAAATAAAGCTCCTTTGTATTCCCAAGCCGTCATTATAAATAGTCCGAGGTATACGATAGTGACCATGAACTTTAGAAAAGTGCCTGTCAAGAATCCTATAAAAGAACCAAAAGCGGCCTTTGTGGCCGTTTTTTTGTCAGCCTTGTTTAGGAGTTCTCCCACCAAAGCACCCACAAAAGGCCAGATTATGATTCCAAAGGGACCCAATATTGGAAAAAAAAGGGCCACTAATAAACCGATCATGGTTCCTAACATACCAGCCCGGGTTCCCCCGAATTTTTTGGTCCCCACAGCAGGAATAATATAATCCAACGCAAAAACCGTCAAGGCAATCACTAAGGTAATCCCCAAAAACAGCCAGTCATCAGGCACCACTTTGGTTAGGTATAATAGTAAAAGTCCAATCCAACTAATGGTTGGGCCGGGTAATACAGGTAAAAAGCTACCTAAGATGCCCACCAGCATAAAAATAAACCCGAAGATGAGTAAGACAATATCCATATGAATTTTTTAAATTCCCACTAAGGGGCAATTTATGGTTTGACGAAGATAAGATGTAATTGTTACATGCTTTTAATTAATTAATACTCATTTCCTATGAATCCGGAATCCCTAAAAAATCGTAATTTCCACCCTACAAAAGGGGTTCATGCGAAAGTTTTTAGCAATACTGGTTTTATTAAGCTGTTTTTCATGTGATTTGTTTGTCTCCAAGGAAAAAAAGACGCAAAAAATAGTGAATCAGGAAATAATGGCCATTGATTGGAATGATGTAGACAACTATCCCTTGTTCGAGAATTGTGACGAGTCCACTTCAAAAACAAGCCAAAGGGAATGTTTTGAATCAGAATTATTAACGCATTTTTCAGCTACTTTACAAGAATTCGAATTTGTTATTGCCCCTGAAGTTAACAATACTGTTTTTGTTGACTTTTTAATAGATCAAGAAGGTAAAATAACAGTCATTCATATTGAAAAAGATAAAGGTATTGATGTCTTAATGCCAGAGTTCAACGGAATTATTTCACAGAGTTTAAGGAATTTGCCACCATTGGCGCCAGCTTTAAAAAGAGGCATTCCGGTTAATGCTAAATTTAGGATTCCCATTGTTTTGAGCACTAATTAGGCGTTAGCCCTTAGGTGTTGGAAAAAAGTCTATGGTAAACCAGATGGGCAAGGTAAAAAATCCGTATTTTCTAACAAC
>CBDUKE010000198.1:0-2878 GCA_965367725.1 uncultured Maribacter sp.
GCAATTCTCTTCGGACATGGCTCCAAACAAACCCGTTGGATTCCTACCGATGCTTTCAATAAAATTGATACTGTTATTTTAGAAGAAACCATAAAAGAAGATTTAAAAAATGGACACCAACCCTTTATGGTTGTTGGTACTGCAGGCGATGTGAGTACTGGTGTGGTAGATAATCTAAAAGAAATCGCTGCAATCTGCAAAACCTATGACCTATGGTTTCATATTGATGGTGCCTATGGCGCTCCAGCAGCGATAATACCTGAGTTGAAAGCTACATTTGAAGGACTCAAGGATGCCGATTCCATTGCACTTGACCCACATAAATGGTTGTACGCTCCTCTTGAAGCAGGCTGTACCCTGGTGAAAAATCCACAACATCTTTTAGATGCCTACAGTTCGCGTCCCGAATATTATCCTTTCAATAAAACGGAAGAATCACAAGCACAAAATTTTTACGAATTCGGCCTACAAAACTCCCGTGGTTTCAGGGCATTGAAAGTTTGGATGGCTTTGCAACAAGTAGGTAGAAAAGGATATGTGAAAATGATTAACGAAGATATTGAATTATCCAAATTGCTGTTTAAACTAGCAAACAATCACAAAGAATTGGAAGCGGTATCCCAAAATTTAAGCATAACAACTTTAAGATATGTCCCTACGGATATTCCCCCAAATGATAAAAATAGAGTGACTTACCTGAATACTTTGAATGAAAGATTGTTGAATGCTTTGGAATTAGGTGGCGAGGTTTTCTTTTCCAATGCTATTGTAAAAGAAAGTTATTGTCTCAGAAGTTGCATTGTGAATTTTAGAACTTCAAAAAAAGACATCGAGGAAATTATAGAAATTGTCGTCCGGGAGGGTCGCATCATGCACAAAATACTACAATCCAATTAATAATGGTCAATATAACCAAAGAAAGAACAAAAATCCATTGATCGGCTTAGGGAGCTGTTGATGGCAAATGGAATATTGCCAATAAGCTGACGCGTGAACAAATTTTGGAATCGCTTATTGAACCCAGTACAAGGTTAGCTCCTGGCTAGGGTACGGTAACCATAACCCTAAAAGACGGCCAAGGGGTTACCGGAATTTTGGAGGAAGAGTCAAAAGAGGAACAAATGCTCAGAACATCGGATGCTGAGCCAATGGAAATTGCCGTTTCACGAATTGAAAAACGTGAAAATAGGCTGTCTGCCATGCTGGCAATGGGCCGCTTAATTTCCAAAAGAGAACTTCGTAATCCAATAGCATACCTTTCTAGTTTAAAAAGAGAATAAACTACCTCATTTTTCAATAATTCGTGGAATATAGCTCCTTGAAAGTGTTCTTTATGCCTTAACTTTATATGATTGGAATGTGTTGAAAATCTCTTTCAACAGCTTTTAAAATAAGCTGCTTTTATGAAAAATAGAGAACAGAGACTTAGGGCCCTTAAACAGAGACTGGATAGCATATTGGAGAAAGCCAATAAAATGGAATTGCAGTACGCTGAGGAATTGCAATTAGTACATCCCATTTATAAAAAAAGTGCCAAAAACCTCATACATTATTTGGCAGTACGTACTTTTGAGATCGACGAAATTGAGGAAGAACTCATACAATTGGGATTCCCTGCCATATCCGCTGCAGAAGGTCACGTAATGAGAGGCATCCTCAATCTTAAACAATTGATCAATAGCTTGTTGAATGAACAGGAAACTATCCCGTCTAAAGGTGTTCTCAGCATTAAAAAGAGCAATAAAATACTAAAAAAGAACACCAAATTACTATTCGGATATAAATCAAAGAAACGGTCAACCCGCATTATGGTAACCCTACCCATAACTGCTGCGGAAGATATGGGATTTATTCGAAAGTTGTTGGCGAATGGAATGAACAGTGCAAGGATCAATTGTGCCCATGATACGCCTGAGGATTGGTTGAAAATGATACATAATGTAAAAACGGCCAATAAAAAACTGCGCAAAAAATGCAAGATCACGATGGACCTCTCAGGGCCAAAACTTAGAACTGGACCCATGGTTGAAGGGCCAAAGGTAATTCATATTACGCCCGAGAGAGATGATTTGGGCAGAGTGGTGAATCCGTCTAAAATTTGGATTGCCGCCCCTGATGTTCCACCACCACCCCATTCGGATTATCAAGCCCATATGCCAGTAGATCTCAAGTTGTTATCAAAAATCAAAAAAGGGGATACGCTGAGATTCACTGATTCCAGGGATAAAAAATGTAAGATCACTATTGAAGGTAAGAAAGGCAAAGCAAAAGTCGGTTTATGTGCTGACTCAGCTTATCTCGAAACGGGAACAGAAATAGTTTTACATAAAGACAAGACAAAAAATGGGCAAAAGTATTATCGTGTCGGCGAACTTTTACCCAAAGAACAATATATCATCTTACATTCAGGTGATCAATTAAAACTTCATAAAGAACCCATTCCTGGAGAATCGGCTGCTTATGATGAAAATGGACAACTGCTTGAATTGGCCCATATCTCTTGTACATTACCACAAGTCTTTAACGATGCTAAAATTGGGGAACCCATTTATTTTAATGATGGAAAAATTGAGGGAATAATTCAAGAAATCACAGCTTCAGAAATGATTGTTGAAATTACCCATGCAAAAGATAAAGGCAGCAAATTAAAAGCGGATAAGGGCATAAACCTTCCTAAAAGCAATTTGCAAGTAAGCGGATTGACAGAAAAAGACCGGGAAGACATAAAGTTCGTTGCCCAATATGCTGATGCTGTTAATTTTTCATTTGTGAACTCAAAAGAGGATATTCTAAATCTTTATGGGGAATTGGATAAATTGGATGCTAAAATTGGAGTTATCCTTAAAATTGAAACCCAAAAGGGCTTTTCAAATTTACC
>CBDUKE010000199.1:0-2791 GCA_965367725.1 uncultured Maribacter sp.
GTAGATCATAACCTACTTTTGATGGATGTGATGGAAAAAGTGGCAGAAATCCATAACTTCAAAGTGCTATTCCATGAAAAACCTTTTGCGGGAATAAACGGCTCGGGCAAGCATAACAACTGGTCCTTGGCTACAGACACAGGGGTTAATCTTTTGAGCCCAGGTTCAACCCCAATGAAAAACCTTCAATTCCTTACCTTCTTTGTAAATACCATAAAAGCGGTAAATACTTATGAGGAATTACTGAGGTCATCAATAGCATCAGCAGGGAATGATTATAGATTGGGAGCAAATGAAGCGCCGCCTGCAATAATTTCCATTTTTATTGGAACCCAATTGAGTAGCGTCCTGGATGAGTTGGAAGGAGTGTCACAAGGGAAATTGTCCCCAGAGGAAAAGACCGAACTTAAATTGAATGTAGTTGGTAAGATTCCTGAAATTATGCTTGATAATACGGACAGGAATCGTACTTCACCCTTCGCTTTTACAGGAAACAAATTTGAAATGCGTGGCGTTGGTTCCAAAACCAATTGTGCCAAGCCTATGACGGTATTGAATACAATCGTGGCGAAGCAGTTAATCGATTTTAAAAAGGAAGTCGATGCCTTGGTTGATAAGAAGAACCTTAAAAAAGATGAGGCTATTTTTAACGTACTACGGGAATATATTAAAACTTCAAAGCGAATTCGTTTTGATGGTGACGGATACAGCCTTGATTGGGAAAAAGAAGCAAAAAAGAGAAAACTCAGTAATAACAAAAATACGCCAGATGCCTTACAGGTATTGACGTCAAAAGAAAGTTTGGCTCTTTTCGAATCAATGAATGTGATGAGTGGTGTTGAGGTCAAAGCACGGCAAGAGGTGGAATTGGAAGCCTATATTCTTCACGTTCAAATAGAGGGCAGGGTTTTTAACGAACTCATATATAGTTATATAATTCCTTCCGTCATAGCATACCAAAACCGGCTAATCAAAAATGTAAAGGGGTTAAAGGAAATTTATGGTGCCGCTTACAAGAAACATGCAAAAAGTCAATTGGTACTTATAGAACAAATCGCAGGACATATTGAAGCTTTGAAGGATAAGACAGATGCGATGGTTGAGGAACGCAAGAAAGCCAATGTAATGACCGATAGTCATAAAAAGGCCTATGCGTATTGTGAAAAGGTGAAACCCTATTTTCAAGAGATCAGATATCACAGCGATAAACTGGAACGTTTGGTAGATGATCAACTCTGGCCACTCACAAAGTACAGAGAGTTATTGTTTGTTAAGTAAGACCTTCCAACGTTCAAATGAATTTAAAAGCTCACATTTTGTGGGCTTTTTTTAACTATTCCACTATTTTTGCCACAAACTACTGCAAATGGGTTCATCAGACAGCGAGAGATATAATAAAAGAGGAGTTTCGGCTTCTAAGGAAGATGTGCATAATGCTATTAAAAACATTGATAAAGGCCTGTTTCCCAAGGCATTCTGTAAGATTGTCCCTGATTATTTAACGAATGATGAGGACTACTGTTTGGTCATGCATGCAGATGGCGCCGGTACAAAATCTTCATTGGCCTATATGTATTGGAAAGAAACCGGTGATATTTCAGTTTGGAAAGGTATTGCCCAGGATGCATTGATCATGAATATTGATGACTTGATTTGTGTCGGTGCAACTGACAATATCATGTTGTCTTCTACCATTGGTCGTAATAAGAATTTAATACCCGGTGAAGTTATATCCGCTATTATCAATGGTACCGAAGAATTAATTTCGGATTTGGCAGACCATGGAATGGTCATCCATTCCACAGGTGGAGAAACTGCCGATGTGGGTGATTTGGTGCGTACAATAATTGTTGACTCTACGGTAACCGCAAGATTAAAGCGTAAGGATGTTATTGACAATGCCAATATAAAAGCAGGGGATGTCATCGTTGGGCTTGAATCTTTTGGTCAGGCAGTGTACGAAAAGGAATATAATGGTGGCATGGGAAGTAACGGCTTGACATCTGCCCGCCATGATGTTTTCTCAAAATATTTGGCAAAGAAATATCCGGAAAGTTATGATGCTGCCGTACCCGAGGATTTGGTGTATGCAGGTAGTGCAAAATTAACCGATGCTGTCCCGGGATCCCCTCTTGATGCCGGTAAATTGGTGCTGTCACCTACACGAACCTATGCGCCGATTGTAAAGAAAATATTGTCAAAATACAACGCCTCGGATATTCACGGAATGGTGCATTGCAGCGGTGGGGCACAAACCAAAATACTTCATTTTATTGATGATCTTCATATTATAAAAGATAACCTATTTCCAATTCCTCCGCTGTTCAAATTAATACAGGAACAATCGGGTACTGACTGGCGAGAAATGTACCAGGTCTTTAATTGCGGACATCGTTTGGAAATTTATACAAATGAGGCCGTGGCACAGGATTTGATTACTATCTCAAAGCGTTTTGGTGTGGACGCCAGGATTGTGGGTAGGGTAGAAGGCCATCCGACCAAAAAACTAACGATAAATAGTGAGTTTGGCACCTTTGTTTATGAGTGAAATATTATTTTGAATATTTAGGGATGTTGCTTTTTTGAATTTTACCAGCTTTACATAAGGAATTGTTAAATCTTCCGTTTGAAGAGCCCATTAATCGAATACAGCATTTTGGCTATACGATTAGACCAATTACTACGTTGTTTAAAATAAATATGTAGCTATGGAAAGAAAAGATTTTCTCAGAACCTTAGGGGCTGGTGCAGCCTTTGCTTTGACTTTTCCTTGTTTACAGGGATGTTCAAA
>CBDUKE010000200.1:0-2778 GCA_965367725.1 uncultured Maribacter sp.
GGTTGATGGTTGATGGAAACTAATACAAATAATAACTATGAATTGTTCAACCTTCTTTGTTTTTTGCATCTTTTCTCTTTTCCCGCTCTTGTGCATCTATAACGGCCACGGCGGTCATATTTACCATTTCATCAACGTCTGCACCTAATTGAAGTACATGAACCGGTTTTCTTAGACCCAACATTATGGGGCCAATTGAATCTGCGCGATTGAGTTCTTTAAGTAATTTATAGGTAATATTGGCTGACTCCAAATTAGGGAAGATCAAGGTGTTTACTTTTTTACCCGCTAATTTTGAAAATGGAAAATTGCTTTGATGTAGCTCCATATTCAACGCAAAATCTGTTTGGATTTCGCCATCGACCACCAAATGCGGATGTTTTTCATGTAAAATTTCAACTGCTTTGGTAACTTTTTTTGCATTAGGATGAGCTGAAGAACCAAAATTGGCATATGATAACATTGCAATTACAGGTTCAAAGCCAAAGGCCTTGGCCAAGTTTGCTGTCATAACCGCTATTTCTGCCAATTCTTCCGCTGAAGGGTCTATATTAATCGAAGTGTCCGCCAATAATAAGGGTCCACGCTGGGTATTCATGATATTAACCGTTGCCGCACGCTTTACATCCTTAGCCCTACCGATGACTTCAAAAACAGGTTTTATGACCGTAGGGTAAGCCCTTGAATAACCTGAAATCATTCCGTCTGCATCATTTTCAAAAACCATCATGGCGGCATAATAATTACGCTCCCTCATTTTGGTCTTTGCCCCGTAAAGTGTAACCCCATTTCTTTTGGTCCCCTGCCAATACTTCGTGGCATATTGGTTTCTTTTTTTTAAGGAATCATCCTCTTTTGGGTCTATTATAGTAACATCAGCATCAAATTCAAGTTCTTTTTTAAGTTCATTGATAACTTCTTTATTTCCCAGTAATATTGGAATGGCAATTCCTTCTTCATAAACTATCTGAGCGGTTTTTAAAACATCTAAATGATTGGCTTCTGCGAACACAATTTTCTTAGGATTTACTTTGGCCCTTTCATGCAGTAATCGCACCACCCTATTATCGCTTCCAGAACGACGTAATAACTGTTCCCTATATTTTTCCCAGTCCGTAATTGGTTCTTTGGCAACCCCACTGTCTATTGCAGCTTTGGCCACAGCAGGTGGGATTTCGGCAATAAGCCTTGGATCAAATGGTTTAGGTATTATATAATCCTTTCCAAAAGCCAATCGCGTCTTCGAATATGCAATATTCACCTGTTCAGGAACAGCTTCTTTGGTCAATTCGGCCAAAGCGATCACAGCCGCCATTTTCATCTCTTCATTAATCTTAGTTGCTCGTACATCCAAAGCCCCCCTGAAAATGAAAGGAAAACCGAGTACATTATTAACTTGGTTAGGGTGATCAGAACGACCCGTTGCCATAATAATATCCTTTCGAGTTTTACAAGCCAATTCATAACCTATTTCAGGATTAGGATTAGCCATGGCAAAAACAATAGGATTCTTGGCCATTGTCTTTAACATTTCCGGGGTAACAATATCAGCTATTGATAAACCTACGAACACATCAGCATCTTGCATGGCTTCATCAAGGGAATCAATTTTTCTATCAGAAGCAAATTCCAATTTCTCTTTGGTTAGATTTTCGCGATCTTTTCGTATTACCCCCTTGCTATCCAGCATTACAATATTTTCTGGACTAGCCCCAAAAGCCTTGTACAAACGTGTACATGAAATAGCCGCTGCTCCTGCCCCACTGATAACAATGCGAACATCCTCAATTTTTTTCTTTGTGATAACCAACGCGTTCAAAAGTGCCGCTGAAGATATTATTGCAGTACCATGTTGATCATCATGCATTACAGGTATATCCAATTCTTCTTTTAATCGCCTCTCAATTTCAAAGGCTTCGGGTGCTTTGATATCTTCAAGATTTATACCTCCAAATGTTGGTGCTATCGCCTTTACCGTTTCAACAAACTTATCGACATCTGTGGCGTCAAGTTCAATATCCATTCCATCGATATCGGCAAAAATCTTAAATAGCAAACTCTTTCCTTCCATCACCGGTTTGGAAGCTTCAGGTCCAATATTACCTAATCCTAGGACCGCAGTACCATTCGATATTATGGCTACAAGATTACCTTTGGATGTGTATTTGTAAACGGCATCCTTATCTTTTGCTATCTCTAAACAAGGTGCAGCTACCCCAGGAGAATACGCCAGGGCCAAATCCCGTTGGGTAGAATAGGGTTTGGACGGTACAATTTTTATTTTGCCTGGCTGCGGTTTGGCATGATAAATCAATGCTTCCCGCATTAGTTTTTTATCGCTCATAATCAGATATTGTAAACAAATTTAAGGGTATTCTTTGGATAAGCACACTTCAGGGATTAAAGATTCTCCCTCCTGCAATCTTCGGCCAAACCTATGAGACGATGCCTCAAGTTTTCAGTACACTAATGGTATTTTAAATCCTGCTAGTCGGAAACACTGACTTATTGTTCAGTTTTCTTAACATTTAAGCGCATGGCCAATATCGCGGCAATAATAAAGAACGCTCCGGCAAAAAGAATCGCATTGATTGCACTTCCCCCCAACAAATATTTGTAAATCGGACCAAAGGTTAGGGTTTCAATTCCCATAGGTATCACAATCATCATATTCAAAATTCCCATGTAAACCCCTCTCCGTTCTTGTGGAACCACTTTTGAAACCATGGTATAAGGTATACCCATCATGGCGGCCCATCCGATTCCGAATAAAACCAT
>CBDUKE010000201.1:0-2775 GCA_965367725.1 uncultured Maribacter sp.
AGTAAGAAAGATTGAAATATTACGAAATGATGTGATCTCCCCTTTGTTTTTGGCCACTATCGAAGCTACCGAAGAAGCCATCATTAATTCATTATTCGCCGCAAAAACGACCCAAGGTCGGGATGGTCATCGTATTGAAGCCCTACCAGTGGACCAGGTTTTAAAAATCATTGAGGCGTATCAAGGTCATAAAAAATAGGAGTTAATTAGAATGAAATTCAGGAACAAACGCAGATGGGCCATAATTAGGGGGTATATCATTGGATGGACCCTTGCCTTTTTGTTCCTATCAATTGTTCGTGGTATTGGTACAATTGAGCTAAGTTCAGTTCAGTTTGAATTTTGGGAGACCGTTATTGTATCCTGTATTTTTGGGCCTGTTTTCGGGAGTATTTCTGGATATGTGCAGATCTTGACCGAAGAAAGATATTATAAACGGGTTTCGATATTTAGATTAGTAGGTTTTAGGCTAATTTATGCCTCCCTCTTTGTGTTCGTACTTGTCTTGTTGTCCTACTTAATGGTGACCCAATTTTTTGGAGAAACCAAAGGCTTTTTGGCTTTTGCTTTTGAACCAGGGAGCGGCCCGATCTATTTTTATATTGTTACGGTCGATGTTCTCATGCTCATTGTACGACAGGTGAACTTAATGTTGGGCGAGAACAACCTTTCGAAATTACTACGCGGTAAATTCTATTCACCAAGGGAAGAAGAACGCATTTTTATGTTTTTGGATCTACAGTCCTCAACAAAGCATGCCGAAAATTTGGGTCATATCAAGTACAGTAAAATGATCCAGGATTGTTTCAACGATTTGGGTGTTGTAGTTGAAAATGAGGCAGAAATTTATCAATATGTTGGCGATGAAGTGATACTGACCTGGCAATTGAAAGCCGGATTACGTAATCAGAACTGCTTGAATGCTTACTTTAATTTCAAAAATCAGCTCCATCAAAAACAGGAATACTATCAAAAGAATTACAATTGCCTACCCTTTTTCAAAGCCGGAATCCATGCTGGCCTAGTAACGGTTACAGAAGTAGGCAAATACAAAAAAGAGATAGCCTATCATGGTGACACCATCAATACGGCTGCGCGTATTCAGGGGAAATGCAATGAATTTGGTCAGGAATTGTTGATTTCCCAACGATTAAAGGAACAGCTGACTACTTCCGGTTTCTCCTTTAAGGAAATAGGAAGAATGCCCTTAAAAGGTATAGAAAAGGAAGTGACTCTTTACGCTATCGAAATTGAAAAATAGAATTACATTCAATTGGTTTTCTTGAACGGATACCATTTAAAAAAGGTGATACTCCGCCATAGCCATTCCAAAGGGCCGTACTGAAACTTGCTCAACCACCATTTGCTCAATAGCATTTGCACAACAATCACAAGGATCGCAATTAAGAAGGTGTAACTGTTTCTTAACTCCACCAAATAGCCCAAGCCCCAACCAAAGAACAGGAAAGTACCCAACAAACTTTGGAAAAAATAATTGGTCAATGCCATACGACCGTAGGGTGCAAATTTTTGCAACCATTTTTGCCCTTTACTTTTTTGATAAAACATGGCAAACAGCATGATAAGAATAAGTGTCATTGCAATATTGTTCAGATCAAAGGCCGTTAATCCGAACATAGCGGTCCAATTATCAAAAGCAACACCCTCGCCTAGCTGCATAAATATAACAGCGGTCAGTGCTATAGAAGCCACAAAAAGAATGATGGAACCAATAAGTACCTTTTTGATCTCTTTTTTATACTCCCCAAGTTTTTTAAAGAATCCTATCCTACCAGCATAAAGACCCAATAAAAAGAAGCCAAAAGTGAGATAACCCCTGCCGAAGACCCCCAACTGAAATTCCAATTTATTCAAATGTCCAATGGTCGAATTGGAAACAAAGACCTCCTTTAAGGAGTCATTTTTTAAGATATTAAAGTAAGCCAAGGCCTCTGGGTCATCTGGCATAATACCACCAGGACTAAATAAATTGTCACCATGGGTAAGTGCAAATACTACAAAGCGGCCCATACCCAAAAATAAGACCAACGCCAGACCAAGAATCCACTTAGTATCCAATTTATAAAAAGGGATCAATAAAATGCCAAGCAAAGCATAGATGGTAAGAATGTCGCCACGATAGAACATATGGTGTATGCCGCCTATGATCAATAAAACAACCAAACGCCATAAAAATCTTGGCCCAAAATAGTTGCCCATTTTCTGGGCATTATCCATTTGAATGAAAAAACTCAATCCAAAAAGAAAAGCGAATAGGGCGAAAAATTTTCCCCTAAGGAATAGGCCTATAAAAGCATCCACAGCATAATCCATAGGGCCTACATGCAAGCCTTCCAATACGCTCTGGGGTACGGCCGAACCAATAAAATTTTCAACAAAATGTACTATGACTATCCCGGCCAATGAGAACCCCCGGAGCGCATCAACAATTTCAATTCTTGGCTTGGTGGTATTGGTAGACATCCTCAAAAGATTTTTGGTTATAACTAAATAGACTGCACCTATAGTAAAAAGTTACATTTATAGCAATAAAAATACTGCTAGAATACCTTAAACACGTATCCTAAAAGCCAATAGATAATAATAAAGACAACAATAAAACCAAAACAGCCGCATTTGCCACCCCCAATTTTTTTAGCTCCGAGAAAGGCCAGAATACCTCTAATTAGATTTTTCATGGGTTCTTGTTTTTTGATTGTACTTAAAAGTACATAGATTTCTCATGTTCATGACATTTCCAAACGCTCCTATTTT
>CBDUKE010000202.1:0-2763 GCA_965367725.1 uncultured Maribacter sp.
GGTTGCGGTTTGCGCGTATCAGAACTCATCAATTTGAAAATATCAGACCTGTTTTTTGAGGAAGATTTCATCAAGGTTACCGGGAAAGGAGATAAACAGCGTTTTGTGCCGATCAGTGATTTCAATAAAAAATACATCAATATTTATAGGAAAGAAATCCGTATTCACCAAAGTATACAAAAGGGCTTTGATGATATCCTATTTTTAAATAGACGCGGCAAGCAGCTCACGCGGGCTATGATATTTACCATTATCAAACAACTCGCTATAAAAATTGACTTGGGTAAAAGCATAAGTCCACATACATTTAGACATTCGTTTGCCACACATTTATTACAGAACGGTGCCGACCTTAGGGCCATTCAGCAAATGCTAGGTCATGAAAGTATTACAACCACAGAAGTCTATATGCATGTAGACCGCTCACATTTGGCCGAGGTAATGAACAAATATCATCCCCGTAAATAGCAATTTTTATTAACTGATTTATGTATATTTAAATTCTCATTGGAATACTATCCGTAACATTAATTAAATCAAAGAATAATAATGTCAAACTTAAAAAGATCAATAGTATTGGGTGCTCTTGCCATTTTTATGTCAACTGCCACAAACGCTCAAAAAAAACTGGATGATGTTCTTAAAAACCTAGATGGCAAGAGTGAATCTTATGGCGAGATTGCACAAACCATTTGGGACTTGGCCGAAATGGGTTACCAAGAAGAAAAAAGTGCTGCTTTGTTGCAAAAAACATTGGCTGATGCTGGGTTCACCATCAATAAAGGAGTCGCGGGCATTCCTACCGCTTTTACGGCGGAATATGGGAGTGGTGCGCCGATCATAGGAATCATGGGTGAATATGATGCCTTACCAGGTCTTTCACAACAGGCAATTCCAGAGAAAAAATCTGCGGGTAAGGCTGCAGGACACGCCTGCGGACACCATGTATTCGGTACCGCCTCAACAGCGGCTGCAATAGCCGTAAAAGATTGGATGAAATCCAACAATGCCAAAGGTACCATAAGGTTTTATGGTACTCCCGCAGAAGAAGGGGGTTCAGGAAAAGTATATATGGTTCGTGAAGGGCTCTTTGATGATGTTGATGCTGCATTGCATTGGCACCCAAGTTCACAGAATGCGGCAAGTGCCGGGGCTGCTTTGGCAAACAAATCGGCCAAATTCAGATTTTATGGTGTTTCTGCACATGCAGCCGCGGCTCCTGAAAGAGGCCGCTCGGCTTTGGATGGTGTAGAAGCTATGAATGCCATGGTTAATATGCTGCGCGAACATGTACCCGAAAAAGCAAGAATACACTATGTGATCACCAGTGGAGGTAAAGCCCCAAATGTGGTGCCCGATTTTGCCGAGGTCTATTACTATGCACGTCATAACCAAAGGGATGTGGTTATCGATATCTTTGACAGGATAGTTAAGGCGGGCGAAGGCGCAGCCATGGGTACCGGTACGACCATGGATTTTGAAATGATTGGTGGAACACATGAACTTTTACCAAATTTGACGCTGCAGAAATTAATGCATGACAATCTTTCCAAAGTTGGTGGAATGGAATATACGCCCGAAGAAAAAGAATTTGCCGATAAAATTGCCATTAGTTTGGGTTATAAAGGTGTTGATATAGCTAAGGCGAAAAATATTCAACCCTATAAAACCGAAGCCAAGGCATTTGGCTCTACTGACGTTGGCGATGTTAGTTTCACGGTACCTACTGTAGGTATGGGGGCTGCTACTTGGGTTCCCGGCACGCCAGCACATAGCTGGCAAGCGGTTGCCGCAGGTGGCACTTCAATTGGCACTAAAGGCATGATGATCGCTGCCAAAACCTTGGCGCTTACCGCCATAAATCTTTTTCAAGACGGTGACCTGATCAAAAAAGCAAAAGTGGAGTTCTTGGAGCGAAGAGGGGCTGATTTCAAATACATACCCCTTCTGGGCGATAGAGCGCCAGCCCTTGACTACAGGAATTAAAAGCTGTTGTATTTGCATACTTTGGTTTAGAGTTTCAGATTATTAAATTTGGACTTTAAACCTTTTTTTTTCTTTTATGTAACAATAGTATAGGATATACTACTAATTCATTAACAACCCACCAATCTAAGCGTGAACAATAAGCTGGAGCATCAATTTGTGACCGAACTTGAGAACAATCAGAATATTGTTCATAAGGTATGTACGTTGTACACCAATGACAGGGATTCACACAAAGACCTGTTCCAGGAAATAACCATACAGCTATGGAAGGCGTACCCTAAATTCCGGGGAGATTCAAAATTCAGTACTTGGATGTACAGGGTTGCACTGAACACAGCTATTACGCTCTATCGAAAATCGAAAAGAAGCATTCAAACCCAGGATTATGAATCGGTTATTTTTAAAATAACGGCCGATGAATACGATCCGCAGGAAGAACAACAATTACAACTCATGTATAAAGCTGTAAAGCAATTGGGCGATATTGAAAAAGCATTGGTATTCCTATATCTAGAAGATAAAGACTATCGCGAAATCTCAGAAACCTTGGGTATTACGGAAGTGAATGCCCGGGTTAAGATGAATCGTATAAAGAATAAATTAAGAACCATATTGAACCCTTGACGATATGACTGACGGACTGGAATTATTAAAAAAGGAATGGCAAAAAAGGGAGGCGGATCTTCCTAAATTGACCTACGACGAAATTCATAAAATGATCTGGAAGAAATCTTCCTCTATTGTTAAATGGATATTGATCATAAGTATATTGGA
>CBDUKE010000203.1:0-2761 GCA_965367725.1 uncultured Maribacter sp.
CTGCCCATACCCACTAAAACCCAACAAAAGGAATGCCCCAAAAAACAATAGTTTTTTGGAAATGTTGGATATAGCTAGGATTGGGGGAAACATATTTTTCTTTCTTTTCTTTTTCATAGACTGTTCTTTGAACATAGGCACTAAAAATGAAAGCAGTCCCGTATGTTTAAACCAAAAAATAGGGGTCCAATATTACTAAAAAAACAGCTATTCCCATACTTACTGGGATTAAATATAACTTTATCGGTTAAAATGCAATTCATTGAAACTATGCGGCTTACAACAAAACAGCCGAAGTAGCTTCAGCAGTAGGTTCAATCTTCATGACTAAGCCCTGCAATACCTTCCCTGGCCCAACCTCTGTAAACAAAGTTGCGCCATCTTTAACCATATTTTGAACGCTTTGGGTCCATTTCACCGGCGAGGTCAATTGTGAAATCAAATTTTTCTTGATTTCATCTGCATTGGTTACTGCCGTAGTGGGAACATTCTGATAAATGGGACATTTTGGAGTGCCGAATACGGTAGCTTCAATTGCTGCTGCCAATTCCTCTTCGGCAGGTTGCATCAAAGGGGAATGAAAAGCCCCACCTACAGGCAATACCATGGCCCTACGGGCACCAGCTTCCTTTAACTTTTCGCAAGCTGTGTTAATTGCTTCAACCTCGCCGGAAATAACCAATTGACCTGGGCAATTATAATTTGCAGCTACTACGATTCCAGGTGTTTCCTTACATATTTTTTCAACGATTGCATCATCCAATCTTAGAACCGCAGCCATAGTACCGGGCTTAAGTTCACAGGCCTTTTGCATCGCCATTGCCCTTTGGGACACTAACTTCAATCCATCTTCAAAATTCAAAACCCCATTGGCCACCAATGCGGAAAACTCCCCGAGGGAGTGCCCTGCAACCATATCAGGCTTAAAATCATCGCCCATTACCTTACTCAAAATCACAGAGTGGAGAAAAATGGCGGGTTGTGTTACTTTGGTCTGCCGTAAATCTTCGGCTGCACCTTCGAACATGATATCTGTGATTGCAAAACCTAGAATCTCATTGGCTTGTTCAAAAAGTTCTTGGGCTAAAGGATACTTTTCATAAAGATCCATTCCCATACCTACGAATTGGGCACCTTGACCCGGAAATATATATGCTCGCATTTTCTTACGTTTTTGGAATTCAAAAATAAGGATTATTCTTTCTAAATCAGGGATTTTGGTCTTGGAAATAAAGCAGGGGAAGTTTAATCAAACTTCTGCATTATCTTAGGATTTGGATCCAGCCTTTGCTGACTTCAGATCCATCCCCTAAATCCAAAATATAAAAGTAGGTGCCTTTGGGTACATCATTAGTATCACGGGTACCATCCCAAGTATTATCATAGGGTCTTGCGGCAAATACCTGATTGCCATAGCGGTCATAAATTTCAATGCTATTATCTGGGTAATCCTGAATACAATTTATAAACAGAAAATTGTTAATGGCATCCCCACTATTTGGAGAAAACTGGTTAAAGAGAAAGCCGCATTCATTATTGCTGCGTTCCCCCACCTCAACAGTAACCGCGGCCTCATTATTAGTCGGGTCAATATCAAAAGGGGAGACCTCTACAATAGAGGCTATATTTTCATAGAAACCAGCAGCTATGGCTTCGACCAATATAACAAGATTAACACTGACCCCTGGATCCATTAATGGAATGTCCCAAGTTCCTGCCACCTCATCATAAACCCCAGCACCGGATCCTGTAAAATGCGAGATATAATTAAAGGCCTCTGCATTGAGCACTTCACTCACACGAATCGAAGTGGCACTTTCCTCTGAAATATTATTTACGGTTATGGTGAACGTTAATTGCTCGTTCACCCTGCGATAATCAAAATTCGCAGTCTTCGTGATTTCCAAATCCACGGTAGCCTCACAGAATTCACTGTTGGGGTCTGGTATACAGGGATTGGTATTTGCAGGATCCAATTGATCTACAACACCGTCCATATCAGTATCCAAAATATTGGAATCCAAGGCATCGATAATCCCATCTTCATCGGCATCCAAAGGATTCGCCGTATCAGCACCTACTTCCACACCATCCTCAAGCCCATCACCATCAGAATCAACATTATTTGGATCTGTGCCCAAGGTAACTTCAAGGCCATCGAGCAAACCATCCAGATCAGTATCAACATCACAATCATTGACCGAAATACTGACTTCTGAGGATACATTTTCGCAAAATGGCAAAGTGGCATCGGTTGTGGTATACGTAAATACATAATCACCATCGGGTCTATTTTCAAATTGAACGATATTGCCTATTCCAATTGATATGGTATTTGACGGGTCGGTAGTTACTGACCATTCCCCTGTGCTTTCACCCGTAATCAGATCATCCAGATCAACAATGGTCGGACCATTAGCCGTAACGCTACATGCCGATGCATTTGAAGGTGTGCCTGCCGAAGGCAAGGGATATATGGTCGCCACAACTTCTTGGCGTTCTGAAACACAGCCGTTTGCTGATGCTTCGACATAATAGGAAGTTGTTGTTGAAATGTTCAGGGAAATACTTGAACCGGTACCAACAAACCCATCAGTGCCCGTGGGACTATCATACCAATTAAAGGTAGGTGGTTGATCTGCATCCGGAACTCCATTGGCCGTTAGGTTAACTTCCCCGGGGCCACATCGTTCATCACCCATAGTTTCCGCTATCGTTGGTATGGCGTTTAAAGTAAGCTCAACCGATATCGTTGAGCTAG
>CBDUKE010000204.1:0-2712 GCA_965367725.1 uncultured Maribacter sp.
ATCATTGCGGACGGTATGCTTCCGAAAATGGAGAATTGTTTTCATGCCTTGCAACAAAATGTCAGTAAAGTTTGTATTGGTGATATTTCTATGCTTCAGCCAAACGCAACTATTTTTACAACTATAAGATTATAAGAATGGAACAACAACTGCTTACTGAAAAAGCTATTGAGCTGTTAAAGGAGCTTATCTCCATCCAGTCCTTTTCTGGCGAGGAACACCATACAGCTGAAGCCATTGAGGCTTGGTTCAAAGCATTTGACATTCCATTTCAGAGGGAAAACAATAATGTCATTGCAAAGAATAAACATTGGGATGACAATAAACCTACTTTACTTTTAAATTCCCATCACGATACAGTTAGGCCCAATAAAGCCTATACTCGGGACCCGTTTGACCCTCAGATTGAAGATGGGAAATTATATGGTTTGGGCAGTAATGATGCAGGAGGTGCCTTGGTTTCCCTATTGGCGACATTCACCCATTTCTATAGTGCATCAAATTTGAACCACAACCTGCTCATGGTAGCTTCAGCCGAAGAGGAAAACGCAGGTCCGAAAAGTCTAAGGGCCATACTTCCAACTTTGCCAAAAATTGATGTGGCAATAGTAGGAGAACCTACGCTGATGCATTTGGCCATCGCCGAGAAAGGGCTAGTGGTTTTCGATGCTGTTGTAAAAGGCACGCCATCACATGCTGCACATCCAAATGACGACAATTCCATTTACAAGACCATTAAGGTATTGGAATGGTTTAAGAATTATAAGTTTGAAAAGGTTTCCGAGGCTTTGGGAGCGGTTAAACTAACGGTAACCATGATCAATGCAGGAAGCCAACACAATGTGGTGCCCGCCCATACAGATTTGGTTATTGATGTCCGCGTAAATGACCGCTACAGCAACAAGCAAGTGGCCGATATTTTAAAAAAGGAAGCACCTTGTGAATTACAAGAACGTTCTTTACGCTTAAATTCATCCTCAATTGATAAAAACCATCCTCTGGTACAATCGGGTATTGAGTTAGGTCGCAATACTTATGGCTCGCCAACGCTTTCAGACCAAGCTGCCCTGACTTGTCAATCGATGAAATTAGGGCCTGGAGATAGCCCCCGTTCCCACTCTGCCAACGAATTTATTTATATAAATGAGATAGAGGAGGGAATTGACTTATATATTAAACTATTAAACGGATTCCTATTTAATTGAAAAGTGACAAACAAAAAAATTACATACTAAAAAAGAATTCGCCTCTTTTAGTAAGCAGTTCGATCAAAGAACCTCTTTTTTCAATCAAATGGAATACAATGTACTCCGATTCGGTAATAGAGTGGTATTTGATCATTTGGAGTCAGTATTAAAGGTAAAAAAGGATAATTTTAGAACAAAATAACAAAAGCTCCTCACTTTAGACAAAAGGAGGTGGGTTCGCTTTAGCGGACACGGAGGGTTTGAAGGAGTTATTGCAATATATTTGAAAGCTTTAACTTGGATTATCAAACTCCCCTTTATCCCACCTTTGGCGGGATTCATTCCCCTCTTTGACCAAAGAGGGGAGCTAAATACTTAAAAACAAAAAAATGAAACTTTGGGACAAAGGATTCAGTACTGATCAAAAAATAGACCATTTTACAGTTGGCAATGATAGGGAATTGGATTTGCTCCTAGCCAAGTATGATGTAATTGCCTCTAAGGCCCATGCCAAGATGTTGGGTAAAATTGGGTTGTTGACCAATGATGAGACAAATGCGCTTGTCAAGGAATTAGACAATATTGCATTGACCATTGAAGAGGGTTCGTTCACTATTGAGGATACTTTTGAAGACATGCACTCCAAAATCGAATTTATCCTCATTGAAAAATTGGGCGATACAGGTAAAAAGATTCATACGGCTCGTTCACGAAATGATCAGGTTCTAGTGGCCATGCATCTCTATTTGAAAAATGAGTTGATGGAAATTAAAAGTGAGACTGTTACGCTTTTTGATTTGCTCATGGATTTGGCGGAAAAACATAAAGAAGTATTGCTTCCTGGATATACCCATTTACAAATAGCCATGCCGTCATCATTCGGACTATGGTTTTCTGCCTACGCCGAAAGTTTGATTGATGATCTTTATTTTATCGATGCGGCGTTTAAGGTAGCGGACCAAAATCCGCTGGGAAGTGCTGCCGGTTACGGGAGTTCTTTCCCCTTAGACAGGAGTTTTACCACTAAAGAAATGGGTTTTGAGACTTTAAAATACAATGTGGTAGCTGCGCAAATGGGGCGCGGTAAGGTTGAAAAAGCTACAGCCTTTGGAATGAGCAGTATAGCGGGCACCTTATCTAAAATGGCAATGGATATTTGCCTATACATGAATCAAAATTTTAATTTTATTTCATTCCCAGATGAATTGACTACGGGCAGTAGTATTATGCCACATAAGAAGAATCCTGATGTTTTTGAATTGGTACGTGCCAAATGTAATAAGCTACAGGCCGTTCCCAATCAATTGACATTGATCACCAATAATCTTCCCAGCGGTTATCATCGAGATCTGCAATTGGTCAAGGAAGTCATTATTCCTGCAATCCAAGATTTAAAAGCTTGTTTGGAGATTTTGACTTTTAGTCTAAAGGAAATAAAGGTGAACCAAAATATTTTGGAAGACCCAAAATACGACTATCTATTTAGCGTAGACACTTTGAACGAATTGGTTCAAAACGGAATGCC
>CBDUKE010000205.1:0-2697 GCA_965367725.1 uncultured Maribacter sp.
CTTGCAAGGCAGTAATCAATGCCTTGAAAATATACGCTCGGGTACTTTCCCGTTCATAATCATCAGGGTAGTGCCCGGCTTCAAACAATATGGTAGGCGTACCCAACAGCTGAAATGTATCCCCTATACAATTTGCATTGAATGCGTCGTCATAGCGCCCCACTTGATTGGGAATCAATTTTTGGAGTTCTAGGTTCATAGCGGCAATCAGTTGCATACTTATGGCCCTTGATTCTGAAATATTACGGGCTTCATCAAATGCTGGGGCTAAAAATGATACTGTAGCTGGTTTTGGAGTACTTCCTACATTGAAAATGGTTCTTTGATCATGTAGATTGAAACAATAATCAGGTTTAAACGCCTCGAAACAATTTCTTAGTAGTTTACTTTCTGGCTGACTCCTATCTTGAGCATCCCTATTTAAGTCAATTTTATTTGCATTGACACGTGTATATGCTTTGGCCCCATCAGGATTCAGCATGGGAATAATCTTGATGGTACAAGTATTCAAAATTGTATTGGCTAAATCACTTTTGGTCTTAACCCAATTAATTAAATCAAAAACCGCCTTTGTGGTGGTTGATTCATTCCCATGCATTTGAGACCACATTAATACTTTTTTGGACCCTTTGCCAAAAGTTACAGATTTAATGGGTTGCCCATTAACTGATTCACCAATCTCCTCGACCTCAAAATCAGTTGGCAAATTTTTCAAAATCCCTGAAATATGATCGTATGTGATATACCTTCCTTTTATTCTTTTTTCCTTTATAGATTGATATTCAAATTCTAGGAAATCCATTTTTGAAGTTTTGGATGCTTACAAATGTAACATCAAAATAAATTACAATTGTAATCTGATAATTTACATCCGTATACATCGTAATGCCCTTTATTATTCTTTTTCATATACAATTGTAAACAAATGGAGTGTGAATTGCTATAAAATTACTTTACTGAATATAAACTATTTAATACCAGTATTTTACTATATAATAATTAAACTATTACTATACCTAAAAGCGATAATTATTTTACGCTTTGATCCGTTTTATTCCTTTGTTTTATTAGATTTGTAGAAATATTTGTTACAGTGGTAAACTCAGAGGATTTTATTAAGCGGTTAGAGAAAATACTTCGATATTACGACTTATCGGCCTCTGTCTTTGCCGACAAAATCAAGGTACAGCGATCAAGTATTTCGCATCTACTATCCGGACGAAACAAGCCAAGTTTGGAGTTTGTATTAAAGGTTATAAAAAACTATCCTGAAGTAAACTTGTATTGGTTGTTAAATGGCAAGGGGACCTTTCCCCCACTTTCTACCCATCAATCAAAAACGATTGCCCCTACCCAACATCCCATTTTGAAAAAAGAAGAAACATCAGCTATGAAATCCACTAAAGAAAAAACAATAGAAAAAATCATTGTTTTTTATAGTGATGGCAGTTTCAAATCATATCAAGAGTAAGAATGCTAAAAAAATTGGCTGTTATTTCAAATACGGCTATTTTATTTACCAGTAAATCCTTTATTTTGTGCTTATGTTCCGAAAAATCCCCATTTCAATAGTTACATTTCTCATTTTAAGTTCTTGTTATCAACCCCAAAGGGATTGTAAGGCATTTAAAGACGGGGAATTTAGTTTTACGACCACTATTAATGAAAAAGAAGCCACAACTACATTCATCAGGCAAGGAGGCTTGGAAATTGACTATTTTAATGGCAAGGTAGATAGTTCATCTGTGCGTTGGATCAATGATTGCGAATACATCGTAAAAAAACTGCATCCAATAAATAAAGCAGAGGAAAAATCAGTTCATATGAAAATATTGGCCACAACCGATAATTCTTATACATTTGAATACAATATCGTAGGAGACAATAATAAATCTAAAGGAGTAGCTATAAAAACCAACTAACCATGTTCGAAATACTATCAAGTCCCGATGCCTGGGTGGCACTGCTTACACTAACATTTTTGGAAATCGTATTAGGTATCGACAACATTATTTTCATATCTATAGCAGCAGGGAAATTAGAGAAAAAACAACGCAAAAAAGCGACCAATTTGGGGCTAGTACTCGCGATGGGCATGCGGATTATATTGTTATTCGGAATTTCATTGCTTACCAGTATGAAAAATCCTTTTTGGAATTTGGATACTGAATGGATTTCTGGTGGAATAAGCGGACAAGGCTTGATATTATTTGGTGGCGGGTTGTTCCTGCTTTATAAAAGCACTTCTGAAATACATGAAAAAGTTGAAGATAGAGGGCATGATGAGCGTGAGGTAAAAAGTCATCGTTCAGCATCATTATTGAATGCCATTCTTCAAATAACCGTTATCAATATTGTCTTTTCCTTTGATTCAATTTTAACTGCAATTGGAATGACAAATGGTATTTCACCAAATCCGAATGACGCGCTCCTTCTAATGGTAATCGCCGTGGTAGTATCCGTTTTGATCATGATGTTGTTCGCAAACCCAGTTGGCGAATTTGTAAACAAACACCCGTCAATTCAGGTTTTAGGCTTGTCTTTCTTGATTTTGATTGGATTTATGTTAATTGCCGAATCAGCTCACCTATCGCATCTTGTAGTGTTTGGTAATGAAGTAGGCACTATTCCAAAGGGATATTTGTACTTCTCAATTGCCTTCTCTTTGATGGTTGAATTCTTTAATTTGAGAATGAA
>CBDUKE010000206.1:0-2673 GCA_965367725.1 uncultured Maribacter sp.
GAGACAACCGCAAATGCCTTGAGCTTTACATTGTTCTTGTTGGCAAAAAATAAAAGGGCCCAACAAAAGGTTTTCGAGGAAGTAGCACGCTTGGACTTGGAGAATGAGAGTATTATGGAGCAAATTTCACAACTAACATATACCAAACAATGTATTGAAGAAGGTATGCGTTTATACCCTCCGGCATATATAATTGACCGGGTTGCTATCGAGGATGATATTTTTGAAGGTCGGGTTATTCCTAAAAACACAATGATCTTGATGTCAGTATATGAGTTACACAGGTATGCGGATTTTTGGGAAACACCCAATGAATTCAAGCCGGAACGTTTCAATGCTGATAACAGAAAAGAGTTAAACGACTATTATTGTCCTTTTGGGGCCGGTCCTAGAATGTGTGTGGGCAATAATTTTGCCATGTATGAAATGATTTTGGCGATAGCGGGAATTATTAAAAAGTATGCTTTACAGACCAGTTCAGATGTTGTTGAAATCAATCCTTTGATTTCATTGAAACCAAAGACGGTACCATTGATATTTGTGGAGCGTTGATTTTTAAAAGAAAATATAGTAGGCACATGGAATAAAAATGGAAGCCCCCATCCCAGTGTTTTATGATGCGATGGTTTCTATGGCAATTCGATCTATATGTGGTGCCACATAATACTCCCGAATAAATCCATTCTTATTTAGTCTTTATATATTTTTCTTTGCTGATTAAAGGTCATCTTGTCCAAACTGACCCTTATCATTGACTTTTTGGATTATTGATTATAACTTATAAAGTTATTCAGTTAATAGGGTATGAATTTTTTTGATGAACTCAAACGTAGAAATGTCATTAAGGCAACGATAGCATATATCGTTGTTGCTTGGGTGCTGTTGCAAGTTCTTACAAGTGTTTTACCAAATTTAGGGGCACCTGCTTGGGTTTTAAAAACCCTGATGTTCTTGATAGTGATTGGCCTACCTATTTGGATTATTTTTTCATGGGTATATGAAATAACCCCTGAAGGTTTAAAAAAAACGCTGCAAGTTTCAAACGAACAATCCATAACCGAAGCTACCAATAAACGCTTGAACATTATTATCATAATTACCCTGATTATTGCTATTGCGGTATCCTTTTTAAATAAACCCATACCCGACAATGCTTCAAAAACCATTGCCAATAATGATGTAATATTGGATAATACTATTGCGGTAATGCCTTTTAAAAATTGGAGCGGCGATCCAGAACTTGAATATGTTAGTGATGGTATGACCGATGCTGTAATTTCAAGACTAACCAAGATTGGATCAATTGATAGGGTTATTCCGTTTACCTCTATGGTAAAGTACAAGGAGACTAATAAAAGCATGCCTGAAATTGCAAAGGAGCTAGGGGTTAAGAATATTTTGCAAGGTAATTTTCAACTATCCGGGAATCGTTTAAAAATTAATCTGCAATTAATCGATGGCCCGTCAGATAACCATTTCTGGTCGGACGAGTACGCCGGTGAATGGCAAAGTGATGAAATCTTCAAAATCCAGGCTGAAGTAGCTGAAAACGTCGCAAAAAATATGAATGTGATGATTTCGGACACAGATCTCGATGCCATCCAGAAAATACCAACGAATAATAAGGAGGCCTATGCGTTATTTCTTCAGGCTACATTTCAGAGAAATAAAACTACCAAAGATTCATATAAAAATGCTATTCCCTTGTACGAACACGCTATCGCTTTGGATCCCAATTTTACCCAAGCCTATGTTAAACTGGCTGAAATATGGCACGAAGTGGGAGGATTCTCCGGTTTAATTGATCAACAGGAAGCCTGGGTAAAGGTAAAAGAACTATCGTTAAAAGTACTTGAACTTGATAGTACGAATATTGCAATAAAGGATCTATTGCATTTTGGATACTTTACCTATGATTGGAATTTTGAATTGGCAGAGAAGTATTACCAGACCCGTTTAAAAAGTAATGATTTAGGTAGGGATCTGGGCATAGATGTGATCTACCCTATGATGACTGGAAGATTTTCCGAGACACTTTTGGCACTGAATAATAGAATATCGAATATGCCCCAAACTATTTGGTCGTATCCTCCAAAGGCCGGAACACTTTTCTTTCTTGATAGGGAAGATGAAGCTATTGCATTGTTAGGAACTTGTGATACGTTGTTCACCCATCATATATACTATTTACAGGAATCGGCCAAATGGTATTACTATCTTGAAGAATATGAAAAATCTAAAAACCAATTAAAAAAATTAACAGCCATTTTCCCAGACCGTCCTCCGATTGTATTATGGCTCGATACCGTTCATCAGCACATGGATAGCAATGAGGAGGGCATCGCAAAATATTTAAGTCAATTAAATAAAAGATACGAAAATGGCGATTCAGGTAGCCCTGCATGGTTTATCGCACTTTATTATTGCCATTCCCAGGATTATGAGAGTGCTTTTAATTGGCTTCAAAAATCATATGACCGGCATGAAATGGAAATGTCCTGGCTTCGTGAAGAACCACTTTTGATTCCGCTGCGCAATGATATGCGCTACTTGGAACTATATGCTAAGGTGGGATTTCCCATGGAACCACATAGCACTCCCAAATAGATCATAACTAATCGGTTTTTATGGCTTATAATTTCCCATAACCATTATACTTATGCTGACTATGGA
>CBDUKE010000207.1:0-2663 GCA_965367725.1 uncultured Maribacter sp.
GTTGTAATTAACTCAGCGAGCGCCATAGCCACCTTCTTAGCCGGGGTAATACGGTCTTCACCGTATAAAATCATACTATGGCTAATGTCAATCATAAGCACCGTACTCATCTGTGCTTTAAAATGAGTGTCCTCTACAACAAGATCGTCCTCTGTTAACGAAAAATCCCCAATGCCATTATTTATTTGGGCATTCTTTAAACTCTCGGTCATTGATATGTGTTCCAAACCGTCACCATAGCGATACTCCCTAAAATCACCCGTATGCTCATCACCCTGACCAGCTTTGTTCGTTCTATGATTGCCGGCCCCACTCCGTTTTAATTTACCAAAAATCTGGTCTAAGGCTCTCTGCCTTATGATTCGCTCCATCTTAGCTGTAATTGATAAATTACCGCCACCTTCTTCACCCTCGCCATCACCACCTCCATCTTCAAACTCTTCCTTTAAGAATCCTTTTGCCTTTAAATCTTCAATGAAATCATCTATAGTATAATCCTCATTGGTAAGCTCATATTCCCTGTCTAATTCCCGGAGCCAATCCAAAGCCTCATCCACATCACCAGAAGTATGTGTAATAAGCTCTTGGAAAATTTCAAAAAGCTTGTCAAAAGTAGATTGCTCGGGCGCTTCGTATGTAGAAAAACGAAAACCCTTTCTTAAATTCATAGCCATACCATAAAAATAAGGTATTTAGAATGATGGAAATTTGTTTTTAGAAAAACTTAACGGATAATACCAATTTAGCATAACTTGATCCTTTGGCCATTTTCATTAATAGTTAACCATACAACGAATAGTTAAACTAAACGTCCTCATATGAGATCACAAAAACAATATAAGAAAGTTTGATTCGTTGTCCTTAGAGCAAGTCCTAAATCTAAGTTTACAATGAACAAATTACTTATTATCATTATTTCTGTACTATCTTTTATGCCGTCCACTAACGAGAAAGACTGTTCTGTTGTTTATAATATGGCTACATACGCCTTGTCACATTCCAAAAAGGCATTAAAGTCCAATAATTTTGATCATCAAATTTATTATTCGGGAAAAACTTTGGAATCGTACAAAAAAATTGCAGTTGGTATGAAAAATTGTGATTGCAAGAATGCAACAGAATTGATTATAGATATTACTATTGATGCTGAAAAAGCAGCGGATCCAGTAGATTGGGATAGAGGGCGTTATTATAGTAAAAAAGTGTATCTAAATACACAAGAGTTAATCACTGTTTTGGATATGTGGACTACATCCAACCCACAAATTGAAACCCCTGGCGATTAGGGTCAAGAACCATATTGGATTTTAATGCCTTTGTTCCAGCACTTCAACAATATCATTGAGTTTATAACCCTTGGCTTGAAGCAATATTAAATAATGGAATAAGAGATCGGCACTTTCGTTCAAGAACAAATCGTCATTTTCATCTTTAGCTTCTATGACAACTTCGATAGCCTCTTCGCCAACTTTCTGGGCCACTTTGTTTATCCCGCTCCTAAAAAGTGAAGCAACATAACTTTTGGAATTGTTCTGATTTTCTTTTCGTTCTGATATTACATCTTCCAATTCAGACAAAAAGCCATATCCCTGCTTGTTTTCTTCATTCCAACAAGTATCACTCCCCTTATGACAGGTTGGTCCTGTAGGGTTTACAGTAATCAGCAACGTATCCCTATCGCAATCGTTCTTGATTTCGACCAAGTTCAAAAAGTTTTGACTTTCTTCCCCTTTAGTCCATAGTCGTTTTTTAGTCCTACTATAAAAAGTAACTTTCTTACTTTCCAATGTCTTTTGATAGGCTGCCTCATTCATATAGCCCAACATCAAGACATTCTTGGTAGTTGCATCCTGAATTATTGCAGGAACGAGTCCATCTTTGTTCTTATTAAAATCGATTTCCATGTTATTTTCTAATTTAATTATAGCCCCTTTTTAATAAAAGGGTGACTGTAGGATGAGATGGTTGACCCCTCCGCCTTCGGCACCTCCCCTTGATAAAAGGGGAGGATTTTATTATAATCTGACAGGAATTCCTTTTGCGCGGAGTTCCTTTTTTAAATCCTTTATCTCTATTTCCTTAAAATGAAAAACACTTGCAGCGAGGGCGGCATCGGCTTTTCCTTTAATAAATGTATCTACAAAATGTTTTACATTACCAGCGCCTCCAGAAGCAATTATCGGAATATTCAATTCCGATGATAACCTAGCTAACGCCTCATTGGCAAATCCGTTTTTTGTACCATCATGGTTCATTGAGGTAAATAAGATTTCACCAGCTCCTCTCTCTTCAACTTCCTTAGCCCAATCAAAAAGTTTGAGCTTCGTAGGTACTTTCCCTCCTACTAAATGCACAATCCACTCCCCATCAATTTCTTTGGCATCGATAGCAACAACAATGCATTGCGAACCAAACTTGGCCACCAAATCATTTATTAATTGTGGGTTTTTTACTGCTGATGAATTGATGGAAACTTTATCGGCTCCATTATGAAGCAAAATATCAACATCTTCTACAGAGGATATTCCACCGCCTACAGTAAAGGGTATATTCACTTTCTCGGCTACATGATATACTAAGTCTGCCAATGTTTTACGTTTTTGTTCGGTAGCGGATATGTCCAAAAAAACCAATTCGTCGGCACCTTCCTTACTGTATATTTC
>CBDUKE010000208.1:0-2636 GCA_965367725.1 uncultured Maribacter sp.
GGCGTCTTTGAAAATAGGACTGAGGTCATATTTGGCATATAAAAGCACTCCATCAAAACCGACATAGGCACTTAGTCCATATACTAAATCATTGGTATTATACCCTCTTTTAAGTTTGTCTTTGACATTTTCCCCATTGCGGTCATATTTCAATTTTTGACGAGTTCCCATATTAAAACCGCCATAGGCCCCGATGCCTAAACGGAACTGGTTGGTTAAGGAATATCGCATGGTCTTATCGGTTTTATGCAATTTAGACGGGCCAAATTCCAAATGGACCGGGAACACCAGATTATCCATTCTTAACTTGGATTTCTTCAAATCGTACTCAAAATCCTGCAATTCAACTTGCCCATTCTCAGCAACAAAATACTGGTTGTCTTTGGGTTTTAGGCCATTGAATTGAAAAGAAAAGCCATAGTTCAACCGCACAAAGTTAGTGTTCTCAAAAACCCTTGTTCGCCAAGACCAGCCCATTTCAAAAAACCTACTGCCCCCAATCTTATAAGGCGAATCGTTGATTGACTGACCATCGATCAAGGCATTGTTCAAGCCTATGGCCAAAACAAAATCGGAATACGTTCGTCTATCGTATTTCAATTCTTTATTCAATCTTCTACTTTTTTCCCAAAGCATTGATGTACCGTCTGCCCTTTTAATATCTATATTGATTTCCAAAGCAGAAATCCCTGTACTATCCATGGCTTCGACATTCAGAACATCTCCGTAATTTCGCTCTAGAAGAAGAATTTCATTTTCGATAATAGCGATTCGGTTCTCAATATTCAAGGCTCTTTTTTTGGCTGCGGACTCCTTTAGAACCTTTGACTCTTCATAGCTTATCTGGTTCTTCTCGTACCGCTTGTTTATTTCCTCAACTTCAATTTTAAGGGCTTCTTTCTCCTGTTCACTAATTCGTTCTTTTCGATTATTCAGCTGTTCAACCTTTTGTTGATAATCTTTGTTTTCCTGAGCGGATACATTTTGAACAGCAAATGAAACGAATAACACTACTAGATAAATGGCAATAATTCTCATATTAATTTGTTTAAGGACCTTCTAAACCCCTCCCTCAATGAAGGGAGGAATTAGAAGATTGATGTTTGATTGATGAATATTAATTATTACGATCAGCGACCGCAGTTCTTACTTTTAGGAAACCTGTTTTTAAGGATTCGAAAATCTGTTCTCTAAACGATTTGTCAAGCTCACCTTCAACCTCATCTAATAAAGCCATAGCATCTACTTTACCCTCTTGGTTAAAGATCTTATCGGTTAAAATTTCCTGTTGTGCCTGTCGTAGTAAGGAATCTACCTCAATACTTGTAACTGGAAGATTGCTGTTTTCCAAAAGGTTAACCTGTGCCACGATTTTGGCTATCTTGGCATTGATCAGTTGTTCCGTTCCATTAGGTACTACATCAGCTTTTATGGCTTTGTCACTTACACTGCCTGTCGAGGCAATTGAAGAATTGTTGTTTAAATCTGTTTCGACTTGTACTCTAGGTTTTTTGGCATCTTTGATATTTGGTTTATCGGAAATGGCAATCTTTTCTTCAACTGCTTTTTGTTCTATCAAAACATCTTCAGTTTTCGGAATGACAACGGGTTCATTGGGCGTTTCCACTAATTGAATACCGGAGTCAATTGATTCATCTGACGTATTTAAATAAAGGGTTGAGATAATTAAAATTCCTATACAAGCAGCAGCCACACTATACCAAAGGAATCTTTTTGATTTAGGGGATTCTCTTTTTTCCAACTGACCGGAAATCTTATCCCAAGCATTGTCTGAGGGGCTTATTTCCCTTTTGCCCAATTGGTTCTTTATGTGCTTTTCAAATTTATCGGGTACCATAACCTATGATATTTTGTTTTTTTAATTTATCCTGTAACATCTTTCGGGCTTTGAATAACTGCGATTTTGATGTACTCTCTGAAATCTTCAATAATGCTGCTATTTCTTGATGTTTATAACCTTCGACTACATATAAAATGAATACCATTTTATATCCTTCAGGCAAGGCGTCAATCAGCATTTGAATATGCTCAACATCCATTGCGGAAGTAATGGTATTGGTTTCGCCTTCATTTCGTTCATATAACTCATCGTCATAGACCACAAACTGTTGTTTTCTGACATAGGAGATACTTTCACGAATCATAATTCTTCGAATCCACCCTTCAAAACTTCCTTTGAACTTAAAGGAATCCAAGTTTTTGAAAACCTTTAGAAAACCACCGATCATGACATCTTCAGCAAACTGCAAATCCTTTACATACTGCCTACAAATACCTAACATTTTAGGCGCATGTTTTTCATAAATCCGCTTTTGCGCCTCATGATTTCCAACAGCTGCTTTTTTTATGAGTTGCTTCTCGTTGTTATAAATTGAAATGATTTTCAAAATGTTTTAATTGGCTTCTATAAAGATAGACGCATTAAGAGGGAAGATAGTTGCCTGGAAAAGGAAAAATACTTAAAAAAGTATCTAATGCACTGTTATACCACAAGTTGACACTTATTTTTTTCTATCAACGACATAATTAACCATAAGCTCAAGGGAATCCCTATAGGAAGATTGGGGGTAGGTAGCCAATAAATCCAATGCCTGTTTTTTAAATTCATGCATTTT
>CBDUKE010000209.1:0-2499 GCA_965367725.1 uncultured Maribacter sp.
CAGAGGCTATTTCAATACGATCAACCTTAAGTTCATCAAGGAGTAATTTGGCCAAAGTAAGTTTTTCGGATACGGAAAAAGACACTCCAGAGGTTTGTTCCCCATCACGTAGCGTGGTGTCCATTATTTCAACCCGTCTCTTTTTCATATGCGCTGGAAAGCTATTAAAGTGGTGTATCCTTGGCGTATTCGATAATCTGTTCCTTGATGTTCAATAAAAAATCGATATCATCAAAACCGTTGGTCATGTTGGCTTTCTTATAATCATTGATGTCAAAGCGCTCGCTTTCTCCAGTAGCCAAAATGGTAATGGATTGTTCGGGAAGATTCACCTCCAATTGTGATTCAGGATTCGCTTCAATTGCCGTAAAGATTTTATGCAAGAATTCTGGACTCACCTGAACAGGTAATACCCCAATATTCAAACAGTTGTTTCTAAATATATCGGCAAAGAAACTGGAAACCACACAACGGAATCCGTAGTCATAAACTGCCCATGCTGCATGTTCCCTGGAAGATCCGGAGCCAAAGTTTTTACCGCCCACCAGTATTTTACCCTTGTAAATGGGATTGTTGAGTACGAAATCCCTTTTTGGGGAATCGTCAGCATTATAGCGCCAATCCCTAAAAAGATTATCGCCAAAACCCTTGCGCTCGGTAGCCTTTAAAAATCGGGCTGGAATTATTTGATCGGTGTCCACATTTTCAATAGGAAGCGGTACTGCCGAAGAAGTTAATATGTTGAATTTATCGTAAGCCATTTTTATTTTGTTGATGGTTAATAGTTGTTCGTTGATGGTTAAGATGTTGTTGCCGTAAAATTAGGGTCAACTGAAAACCATCACCCAGCAACTACTTCTTGCATTAGTTCACGAGGATCAGTTACTTTTCCAGTAACCGCAGCTGCGGCGGCAACCAACGGACTAGCCAACAAGGTTCTAGAACCAGGTCCTTGTCTTCCTTCAAAGTTTCTGTTAGAGGTACTTACCGCATATTTTCCTGCTGGAACTTTATCATCATTCATGGCCAAACACGCAGAGCAACCAGGCTCTCTTAGTTCAAAACCTGATTCCTGAAGAATAGCAAGCAATCCCTCTTCTTTAATAGCTGTTTCAACTTGGTGTGATCCAGGAACCAACCATGCCGTAACATTATCCGCTTTTTTTCTTCCTTTTACTATTGCCGTGAATGCCCTGAAATCTTCAATTCGACCATTGGTACAACTTCCAAGGAACACAAAATCAATGGGTTTGCCCATCATACTATCACCTTCACTGAAATTCATGTATTGCAGTGATTTTTTATAGGTAGCCTCACCGCCCTCAACAGCCCCGGCCGCTGGGATATCATTTGAAATTCCGATACCCATACCTGGATTTGTTCCATAGGTTATCATTGGTTCTATATTGGCAGCATCAAAAGTGATTTCCTTATCAAACGCTGCACCTTGATCGGTATAAAGGGTTTTCCAATAGGCGGTTGCTTTGTCTAAAGCAGCACCTTTTGGGGAGAACTCACGTCCTTTCACATATTCAAAAGTCTTTGCGTCTGGAGCAATCATACCGCCACGGGCACCCATTTCAATACTAAGGTTACAAACGGTCATTCTTCCTTCCATGGTCATATCCCGAAACACCTGACCTGCATATTCCACAAAATAACCTGTCGCACCCGAAGTAGTCAGTTGGGAAATGATATAAAGTGCTACATCCTTAGGGGTAACGCCTTTACCCAAGGCCCCTTCAACATTTATCCGCATACTTTTCGGTTTGGCTTGCATAATACATTGTGTGGCCAAAACCATTTCAACTTCTGAAGTTCCAATACCAAATGCAATGGCCCCAAAGGCACCATGGGTAGAGGTGTGTGAATCTCCACAAACAATAGTAGCACCTGGTTGGGTTATTCCGTATTCTGGTCCAACAACATGTACAATTCCGTTTTTCTCATGCCCTAATCCCCAATACGAAATTCCGTATTCCTTTGAATTTTCTTCCAAGGCCCTTAACTGATTGGCGGAGAGTGGGTCTTCAACCGGTAAATGCTGGTTTATTGTTGGGGTGTTATGATCAGCAGTTGCAAAGGTCTTCTCTGGGTGTAAGACTTTTATGCCCCTGTTTTTCAATCCTAAAAATGCCACTGGACTCGTAACTTCATGTACCAAATGACGGTCAATGAAAAGTACATCAGGGCCATTTTCAATCTGTTGAACAACATGGGAATCCCATACCTTATCAAATAGTGTCTTTTTTGAACTCATAATTCTATTTATTCTAAGCAAGCAAAGCTATTAAAAGTAGTGGTTTTAGGAAATTATTGTGTCTAAAAATTACGACGTTCAAACAGATATAACAGTTTAACATATTTCCGTGTTACTTTAATATAAGTTGCTGTTATTTCAACTGAAAGGGAAAAATCACATGTCCCCTTAAAGCGTTATGTCCTCTCAACTTATATAATTCCAGATATTTTTATGCTTTATCAATTGCGCATACGTAT
>CBDUKE010000210.1:0-2494 GCA_965367725.1 uncultured Maribacter sp.
AAAGACGTATGAATTTGTCTAAGTTTGCAGCAATAAAAATACAGTTATGGGTTTATTGGAAGATTTGCAGTCACGTAGTGGAAATAAATGTGAGTTATGCGCAGCAACCGAAGATTTAAAAGTATACGAAGTGCCTCCTAAATCTACAGGCGGAGTAGATGGTAGTTTGCTGGGCTGCGAAACCTGTATTGGTCAAATCGAATCCCGAAGCCTCGGGACCGACACAGTAGATGCCAATCATTGGCGTTGTTTAAATGATAGTATGTGGAGTGAACATCCTCCGGTGCAAGTGGTGGCATGGCGAATGCTTTCAAGGTTAAAGTCAGAAGGTTGGCCACAGGACCTACTGGATATGATGTACTTGGATGATGAAAATCTCAATTGGGCCAAAGCTACCGGAGAAGGTGTAGCCGAAGGTGATAAAATAATCCATCGCGATGTAAACGGTGTGGTATTGAATACTGGCGATAGCGTTGTGCTTATTAAGGATTTAAAAGTCAAAGGCTCCAGTTTGGTCGCCAAACAAGGTACCGCAGTGCGAAGAATATCACTAGATCCTGAAAATGCGGAATTCATTGAAGGTAAAGTAGGTCCGCAACAAATTGTGATTATTACCAAGTACGTTAAAAAGATTTAAATGCAACGGTTATTAGATGTCTTTGCGAGAAGGTAAACGAAAGATTATATAAGCATATAGTTTGATGCCGACGAAGCAATCTGTAGAATCATTTTTCCAAAGGGACAGATTGCCACACTTCGCTCGCAATGAATTATTGCTTTTAAATTTAATTGGCCTTAGGCCATCATCTCTGTAAAATATTTAAAGAAATAGGGAATGGTTTCTATGCCTTTATAATAATACCAAAGACCAAAATGCTCGTTTGGGGAATGTATGGCATTACTGTCCAAACCAAAGCCCATTAAAATGGTTTTACTGCCTAACTCTTTTTCGAATAGGGAAACAATAGGAATACTCCCGCCACTTCTTTGCGGAATAGGGGTTTTGCCAAAAGTAGTCTCATACGCTTTAGCGGCTGCTTTATATTCAATGGTATCTATAGGGGTTACATACCCTTGCCCACCATGATGAGGAGTAACTTTTACTTTTACACCCTTCGGAGCAAGACTTTCAAAATAAGTAGTAAATAGCTCGGTGATTTCTTCCCATTCTTGATGGGGTACCAATCGCATCGATATTTTAGCATACGCTTTGCTGGCAATCACGGTTTTGGCACCTTCACCTATATAACCACCCCAAATGCCGTTTACGTCCAATGTGGGACGAATGGAATTCCGTTCATTGGTAGTGTACCCTTTTTCTCCATAAATACTTTCAATATCCAACGCATTTTGATATGCTTCCAAATCAAAAGGTGCCTTAGCCATTTCAGCTCTTTCCTCCATGGAAAGTTCTTCTACCTTATCATAAAAACCCGGTATGGTTATGTGATTATTTTCGTCATGAAGTGCCGCGATCATTTTCGTAAGAACATTAATGGGATTGGCCACGGCTCCCCCATATAATCCAGAGTGCAGGTCACGATTTGGTCCTGTCACTTCCACTTCCACATAACTTAATCCTCTTAGACCAGTTGTTATTGATGGATATTCTTTACTGATCATTCCGGTATCGGAAATCAAGATAACATCGTTCTTTAACTTCTCTTTATTATTGGCAACATATTGGGCAATATTTACGCTACCAACTTCCTCTTCGCCTTCAATCATGAATTTTACATTGCACGGCAATTGGTTATTCCTAACCATGTATTCCAAGGCTTTTACATGCATGTACATTTGTCCCTTATCATCACTCGCCCCTCGTGCGAAAATAGCCCCTTCTGGGTGCTCCTCAGTTGCCTTGATTACAGGTTCAAAAGGGGGTGAATCCCAAAGATCCAATGGATCTGGTGGCTGCACATCATAATGGCCATACACCAGTACGGTTGGCAACTTAGGGTCAATAATTTTTTCACCATAAACAATGGGATAGCCCTTGGTTTCACATATTTCAACAAGGTCGCAACCGGCTTCGATTAATGCCTTTTCGACAACTTCAGCGGTATTGATGACATCTTGTGAAAATGCCGAATCTGCGCTAATTGAAGGAATCTTGAGAAGTTCAATGAGTTCGTTTAAAAATCTGTCTTTGTGCTGGTTTACGTAATCTTTGCTGTTTTGCATTTATATGGCTTTGAAGTATGGTCAAAATTACGAAAAGAACTTTTTAAAGGTAGTGTATACTAAATTGAAATTTTGCTTTATATTTGCATCCCGAATATCCTAACGGATTGGGAAATTTACTTTGCGGGCGTGGTGGTCCCGAAGCGTCGGGAGGTAGACCCATCCGAACGTACCATTTGGTACGGCGGGCACACTAGGAGTTCAGCTTTGATTGAGTATTAAGCAAGATTATAAAAGTATATTAGTTCAGATTTTTTTTATGCGGGCGTGGTGGAATTGGTAGACACGCTAGACTTAGGATCTAGTGCCG
>CBDUKE010000211.1:0-2471 GCA_965367725.1 uncultured Maribacter sp.
TCGGTTTTTATGGCTTATAATTTCCCATAACCATTATACTTATGCTGACTATGGAATACCTTATAAAATTCTGATTTTTTGTTAAAATTCCCTATCTTGAAGTAATTAACTAATCAAAAGTTATAATAATAAAAAGAAACTAAGTGCTCCCTCATTAAAGAACCTCCAGATGGCTAATGAACTTTCAATGGACCAGGCATTCATAAAAAAACTGAACGATCTGCTGGAAGAGAATCTTGATAACGAACATTTCGGGGTAAAGCAATTGGCTGAAAAAGTGGGACTAAGCCGTTCACAGTTGCACCGAAAATTAAAAGCGATTGAGGATAAATCTGCCAGTCGCTTTATGCGTCACTACAAACTTAGGAAAGCCAAGGAAATGTTGGTTAATAATGTGGCGACCGTTTCTGAGATAGCTTATCGGGTGGGTTTTAGTAGCCCAACTTACTTCAACACCTGTTTTCGTATTTATTATGGTTATCCACCTGGTCGGTTGAAGTATAAGAAAACAGATGCTGATCCGGAAACTTCAATAAATGAAAGTGAAGTGGAGGGTAATGAACCGTCTATTCAAAATGTAAATGACAAAGTTGTGAACAAGCCCTTCAAGAAAAGGTTTGTCTTAGTTCCTATGCTAGTGGTTATACTGCTATTTTCGCTTTCTTATATCATTTATTTACGTATTGATATAGCCAATACCACCCAAGTCGCTACAAGCTCAAGTGCAGATAAATCCATAGCAGTGCTTCCTTTTAAAAATTATAGTGGTGATGCAGAGATGGATCCATTTTGCGATGGCATGACCGATGAGGTTATTTCAAGACTTACCAAAATCAAATCCTTCACCAAAGTAAGCTCTAGAACATCCATATTACTATACAAGGATTCCGACAAAAGTATACCGGAAATTGCCAGTGAATTGGGTGTTACCCATATTTTGGAAGGTAGTTTTCAAAAATCCGGGGATAAAATAAAAGTAAGTCTTCAATTGATTGATGGCCCAGCGGATAATCATTTTTGGGCCGATGAATTTACAGGGAATTGGAATAGCAATGATATTTTTAAGATCCAGGCGGAGGTAGCGGAAAATGTTGCAGAACATATGAACGTTCAGATTTCGGATAGTGAATATGAGGCTATACAAAAAATGCCAACCAATAATAAAGAAGCCTACAGAAGTTATCTATTGGCAAAATCTCAAAAGTACAAAGAGAACGAAAGTTCGTTGGCAAGTGCTATTCCATTGTTTGAAAAAGCAATAGTATTGGATAGTAATTATATTGAGCCCTATATAGGATTGGCAGATGTATGGATGACAGGTGGATTAGTCTGGGGGTTATATCCCGAACAAGAAGCTTGGGCCAACGGTAAAAAAGCATTGGAAAGGGCTCAGAAAATAGACAGTACTTATAGTGGGTTAGCGGATATGTTGTCTACTGGTTATTTTTATTATGATTGGGATTTTGAACGTGTTGAACCCTATTATCAACATTGTCTTTCAAATTTTAGTTTTGATAGGACCCCTGCAATTGTAGCTGATTATGCAATAAAGACCGGGAGATATAAAGAAGCAATTGTGGCAATGGAAAAAAGTATTGCCATCGACCCATCGATTGGGATATTTTATGCATTTAAAGGGGAGGCTTTAATGCTCTTAGGAAACAGAAAGGAGGCTATAGGTCTAATGAACGCCGGTAATACACTTTTTAGCGATAATTGGTGGTATCTGCGTGAATCAGCAAAATTACTGTACTATTTAGGAGAATATGCTAAATCAAAAGACCAACTTGAAATATTGAAGAACAATTATCCTGATTACCCCCCTATTATTATGTGGTTAAATGGAGTTTATGCTGATATGGATGGAGATAAAGATAAAGCTTCAAGGCATTTGCAAGAACTGGAAAATGAATATGCAAAAGGATCTTCAGGTAGCCCGGCTTGGTTTTTGGCACTGTACTACTGCACACTCCAGGATTATGAAAAGGCATTTATGTGGCTTCAAAGATCTTATGACCGGCATGAAGTGGAATTGACCTGGTTCCAGGAGGAACCCTTATTGACCCCACTTCGCAATGATCCTCGCTACAAGGTTCTTTACGATAAAATTGGTTTCTCCAAATTAAAGTATTCCTCTGCCGAAAAATAGGGTTGCAAAACCTGACCATCAACTATTTTATAATCCGGAATTAAAGCAAGAAATAAGCCTAAGCGCAACATAGTTTATAGGATTACATTTATGTTGCATGAAGACCCAAAAAGTACTATAGTAATCGCAACATACCGATTATGTGGTTATCCGGGAATTAGACCACCTTTATTATTCTACTAATCCTTTAATTTTTAACACATGAAAACAAAACTAGTATTAACAGTAATGATTACATCCCTATTCCTTTTATACGGGTGTTCAAATAATCAAGACAGTATTGCAGAATCAGGAAGTATTGAAGAATCCGCATCGGCTAAAG
>CBDUKE010000212.1:0-2458 GCA_965367725.1 uncultured Maribacter sp.
TTAATTTGTTGGTTGCCGGATTACTGTCTTTGGCCTTTTTAGGATTTACAGGATTGGTTTGATTGGAAGTTACTTCCCGATACAGAAATTCGCAAAAATATTGCCCAAAAGGTCATCTGAAGTGATTTCCCCGGTAATTTCCCCAAAATGATATAAAGCTTGTTTTATATCTATGGCCAGTAAATCCCCAGAAATTGAATTGTTCAATCCAAAATTTACTTTTTGTACCTCTTCCAAGGCTTTTAGCAATGCATCGTAATGGCGCGTATTGGTCACGATGGTTTCATTATTACGAAGCGCCCCTGTATTTACAAAATTTAGGAGCAAATTTTTAACAGCTTCAACACCTTCGCCTGTTTTTGCGGAGATCAATTTATAGGAGGAACCCTCGATTTTTGACAAAAGTCCTTCAAGTCTATCCTTCTCTTGCTCGCTTAGCATATCAATTTTGTTGATAATAATCACCAAGGGTTTGTCCGGATGTTTTGATGCTATTTTTCCAACTTCAAGTTGTAAACTCTTTAAATTGATCTCCGCATTCTGGAATTCTTCGGCGCTATGAATAAATAGTACCACTTGTGCTTGCCCTATTTTTTCAAAAGTCTTTTTTATCCCTATGCTTTCCACCACATCTTCTGTATCCCTAATGCCAGCAGTATCGATAAACCGAAAACCTATGCCCCCAATAGTCAACTCATCTTCAATGGCATCCCTTGTCGTGCCCGCAATTTCTGAAACAATGGCCCGTTCCTCATTTAAAAGGGCATTGAGAAGGGTGGATTTACCCACATTGGGTTCGCCCACGATGGCCACAGGTATTCCATTTTTAATCACATTCCCGATCGCAAAGGAATCTATCAGTCTTTTTAGAACCTCTTGGATTCTTTCTAAAAGTTCCTTGAATTTAGCCCTATCCGCAAATTCCACATCCTCTTCGGCAAAATCCAACTCTAATTCTATCAACGAGGCAAAATTCATTAATTCCTCACGTAATAATTTAATCTCATTGCTGAAACCACCGCGCATTTGTTGCATCGCGATTTGGTGGGTAGCCTCATTCTCGCTGGAGATAAGGTCAGCCACAGCTTCAGCCTGGCTTAAATCCAGTTTTCCATGCAAGAAGGCACGAAGGGTAAACTCCCCCGCATCTGCCATTCGACAGCCCTTTCTAAGAAATAATTGGATGATTTGTTGCTGAATGTATGGGGATCCGTGACAGGAGATCTCGATGACATTTTCGCCGGTGTAGGAGTGGGGCCCCTTGAATATGGAAAGTAGCACTTCGTCCAATGTTCGCTTATCATCCAAAATATGTCCTAAAAGAATGGTGTGACTTTTTTGCTTGGTCAGATCCTTGCCATGTACCGATTTGAAAATTGAATTTGTAATCGTAATGGCTTCCTTACCAGAAACACGGATAACGGCAATAGCCCCGGCACCTGAAGGAGTGGCTAATGCAACAATGGTGTCCGATGGGATCATAGCTATTATTTGCCAACAAAAATAGGTAAATCCCCTTTATATAGCATTTAGTTTAATTCAGTACTGAAAACAAGTTTTATATTAAAAATTAAGATAATTTCATATATTCAATTAACTATTAAATTTTAAAAAAATGAAACGATTATTCTTAATGGTCACCCTAGTTGGTTTTGCTTTCAACCTAACATCAGCACAATCGGAAGACCATAACACCCCTTTAATTGATAAAGAAGCCGCCAAAGAGCAAGAGCTGGTGATTAAGAAGGTAGAAAAGCAGAAAAAGAAAGCGGCGAAAGTAGAGAAAGAATTGAAGAAGACTGAAAAAAAGCAAAAGCAAGAAGCGAAATTGGTGAATGCCATTGGATCAAAGCAAAAGTCAATCTCAAAAAATGAGAAAAAGATAGGCAGTATTCAAAAAAAGTTGGCCAAAGGACAAGAAAAAGGGAAACTATCCCCCGCTGATATTGAAAAGATGAATGCTAAAATTGAAAAGCTCAAAACCACTATCACTAAGGATAAGGAAAAGTTGGCCAAACTCAAGAAGAAATAATTGTTACTGCTTTTTTATGTAACATAAATTCTGTTTTTGCGTCCTATTTATAGTTGTTTATCATAAATCAATCAAAATATGGAAATAGTTAATCAACACATCGCAATGCGGGAGGACAGGCAACTACTGGTCATAACCCACCTTTCCCAATATTTGGACTACGTAACAGGCTTTGGGGGTCTTATCGTTCCGTTAATTCTATGGCTAACCAATAGGGATGCTGTTATAGGTATGAACGAACATGGTAAATCCGTCATCAATTTACAGCTTAGTCTTCTATTATATTTAGTAATTGGGATACCCGCCATACTATTATTGGGATTCGGAATATTACTTTTGATATTCGCTGGAATTGTTTCTTTGGCAATGCCTATTGTGAATGCCGTAAGGGCAAGCAATGGGGAGTCCCCAAGTTATTTTGGCACC
>CBDUKE010000213.1:0-2376 GCA_965367725.1 uncultured Maribacter sp.
AAATGGCTGCGTTATAATGGCGGTGTTGCTGCCAATGCAGTGTATTACGACGGTACAGCCAATAGACAGGACCTTACCTACTATGTTACAGGTAATCTAAACTTTAATATTGCGGGATTATACAATATTCCCTTATCGTTTACCTATTCCAATCAAGATTTTAATTTTCCGAATCCGTTTAAGTTCAATAGGTTGAGCTTGCACCCATCCTACAAATGGGCCACAGCCCATATCGGGGATGTGAATATGACATTTTCCCCCTATACCTTAGCGGGACACCAATTTACAGGAGGAGGTTTTGACCTTAATCCTGAAGGGAAATTCCAGATCAGTGGTATGTACGGTCGCTTTTTAAAGGCCACGGAATACAATGTAGATGAACCACGGTCGCTAACCGCGTATAAGCGAATGGGCTATGGCCTAAAGACCTCATACGACTTTGACTTTATGAAACTTGGAGTCATTCTTTTTAAAGCTTCTGATGAAGAAGATTCCATTGAGAACCCATTTCCGGTTGAGTTGGGATTATCCCCTAAAGACAATGCCGTACTTTCTTTTGAATCGCAATTCAGGCTTTTTGAAAAGGCCAGCATTCGGGTAGAATACGCAATTTCAGGAGTTACCGAGGACATGCGTCTAACCGATGCAAGTGCTGAAGCAGGTTTGTTGTCCTTTATTTTGGATGAAAATATAAGCACCAAATACTACAATGCCCTAAATGCATCCTTTGATTATCCGGCGGGGAATGGCACCTTGGGAGTGGGTTATGAACGCATCGACCCCGATTACAAAACCTTGGGCGCTTATTATTTCAACAACGATCTTGAAAACATTACGATCAATGCCAGCCAGACCCTATTTAATAACAAACTCAATTTGAGTGTAAATGCCGGTTTACAGCAAGACAATCTGGACAATGCCAAAACCTCTGACCAACAACGTATTGTAAGTTCAATAAATTTAAATTATACGGCTTCGGATCGGTTAGGATTTAACGGATCCTATTCCAACTTTCAATCCTACACCAATATTAGGGACCAGTTTGATTATATAAATCAAGTGGGGGAGTTTGATAATGTAGATACCTTAAACTATCGCCAAATATCACAAAATGCCAATTTGGGTATCAACTATATCCTTAAGAAAACAGAAAAAAAACAACATAGCACCAATTTTAATTTGGTCTATCAAAACTCTGATAATCAGCAAGATGGCACAACCGTTGAAGGTGGTAATAATGCATTTTATAACGGCATGGCGGCTTACACCTTGGGCTATCCTGAAAAGGCATTGCAGATTTCACTAGCGGCGAATACCTCTTACAATACCATAGGGGATGAAAACAATAACCTCACTCTAGGGCCAACTTTGTCAATAGGGAAACAATTTTTTGACAAGCAATTGCGAACCAATCTATCAAGCTCGTACAATACCTCTTATTCCAATGGGGAGCAACAGAACAATGTCTATAATTTTAGACTGGGAAGTAATTATCTGTGGTTAGAGAAACATAATCTCAGTCTTAATTTCCTGATGCTTTTTCGAAATTCCATCCTGAATACGGGTAGGGATTTGACCATAACGTTCGGATACAGTTATGCATTCGACAATTTTAAATTGAATATAAAGCGGGGCAATAGTGCATCAGGTGCAAGCAATGATAAAACCCGTGAAAATACCCTGAGTTTTAGATACCGTGATGTTTCGTATAGCGGAACCTTGCCTGAACTGAACGAACAATTGACCAATGTTTTTGAGAGTTCCCAATTCGTGGATATTCCCCAATTTAAAAAAGACGACCTGACTATTCTTTTGGCAACGACCAAAGAACAGAAAAAAGAGGCTGATTATAAAGAGAGTGCCCTTGTCTTTTTAAAGGAACTATATTCCTTTGGTGATTTTATAGAGGTGTACAATGAAGCATTATTTGGGGTGATTCAAAAAATCAGGCGCGACATGCGAAAGATAGACCTGATCCTGGAAAATAGTTTTGTAGATGCCAAGGTAAAGGTAGATAAGCATCCCCTGCATGAAAAAGAGGGTACGGTAGAAGCTACCGAGAAACAATGGACCGAATACAAGCAATTGGTTGCCGAACAGGAAGAACGTTTGAAAAAATTGGTCGGTCACCGTTGGATGGAAACAACATTTTCGGAATTCAAGACCATTGAAGTAGTTGAAGAGCCCACAGGATATTTAAAGGAATTTAAAAAGAGCATGTCTTTAAGATCATTTGAGATATTCGATAAAACAGCTGATATAGACCAACTTGAAAATTATTTGGAAAAAGAGATCATTGATTTTTATTACAAAAAATCATTGGGCATCGTAAGCCCCGATAATTTTGAATTACGATATATAAATAAGAACTGAGAA
>CBDUKE010000214.1:0-2335 GCA_965367725.1 uncultured Maribacter sp.
CCGTGGATTTTACTTTTATCTTGCATAGTCCCATTAAATAAAACTCATAAATTGTATTACCATGAAAAATCGCATTCTAGGAAAAACAGGTTTTGAAATTTCAGAAATTGGAATAGGAACCTGGCAGGTGGGTGGAAAATGGGGCAGCCCTTTTAGTCATGCCAATGCAGATGCCATCTTGAATACAGCGGTTGATAATGGCGTAAATTTTATTGATACGGCAGATGTGTATAGCGATGGCGAAAGTGAAAAAGCCGTTGGTCGTTTGCTGCGTTCCCGTAGTGAGCGTATTTATGTGGCTACCAAATGTGGGCGGCGTATTTCTCCGCATAAGGACGAAGGCTATACCACCAAGATATTGCGAAAGTATGTTGAAGACAGTCTTACGAATATGGGATTGGAAACCATAGACCTTATCCAATTACATTGCATGCCCACTGAAACTTATGGGCGGCCCGAGATTTTCGCCCTTTTTGATGATTTGAAAAAGGAAGGGAAAATCCAGCATCTTGGGGTAAGCGTTAAAACCGTTGATCAAGCATTAAGGGCTATGGAATACAACAATGTGGCCACCGTGCAGATCATTTTCAATATGTTGCGGCAACTCCCTTCTGAAAGATTCTTTGCCGAAGCCAAGAAAAAAAATGTAGGTATTTTGGCCCGTGTTCCTCTAGCGAGCGGACTCTTGACCGGAAAGTTCACTACCGAAACCACCTTTGGCAAAGGCGATCACAGGGCCCCAATTAAAGACAATAAACAGTTTAGTAATAACGAAGCCTTCGGAGGACTTGATTATCGTAAAGGGCTTGATGCTGTTGCTGAATTAAAGAAACTATTTCATGTACAGGCAAATCTCTCGGCTTTGGCGTTGAAATGGATATTAATGTTTCCGGAAGTTAGTTGTGTTATACCAGGTGCGTCTCGTCCCGATCAGATGATGGCCAATATACATGCTGCCGATTTACCAGAATTATCGACTGAAATCATGGAAGAAATAAAACAGATCTATAAAACCCATATCTCTCCCAATATAGCGCATGTGCTTTGGTAGAAAAGTTAGTAGGTAATGATCTAGTAAAAGAATAATTTAAACATTTAAAAGAAAATAAGATGTCAAATGAATTTGAGAAAGGAAAAATATTTTCCTATAACCAGCGTATTACCTATGCAGAAAAAGCTGTTGTTAGTAAACACATCTTAAAAAAAGACACAGGAAACATCTCATTATTTGCTTTTGATAAAGGCGAAGGGTTGAGTGAACATACCACACCTTTTGATGCCATGGTTTTTATAGTTGATGGTAAAGCTGATATAAAAATTGATGGCGTTTCCAATATTCTTGAAGCAGGTGAAAGCATTATAATGCCGGCAAATGTTCCGCACGCCTTACTAGCGGTCGAAAGATTTAAAATGGTATTAACCATGTTAAAGGGCAAATAAAAAATTACGTAGCGGTATACAGACGATAGATACGGTTTGTGACAACTGAACCTATAAATTTTCCTGCTTGGCTTTGCGCCAAAAGTAAATGGCAAAAACCGTGGTAATCATAGGGATCATGAGTCCGTATTCATCAATCCAAAAAGTGGATTGTTCATTGGTGATCGTCAAAGGGGTAAAGATCTTTTGGATATAGATATTATGCACCGAATGGTAAAGGGCAGCTGGCCATAAACTGTTCGATTTAAATGTATAATACGCCAAGATAACCGACATTCCCAAGATCATCAGGGTAAAGGCCCCGATATGGAACAGCAGGTTGCCCCCTCCGTTATACATGAGCCAGATGATAGGCCAATGCCAAATGGCCCAAACCAGGCCACTTACTAGGGCAACACCTTTAAAGGAAAACACTTTTCGAAGTTCAAAAATAAAGAACCCACGCCAACCAATTTCCTCACCCAAAGTGGAGCCCAGGTTTTTAACGACCCCGACCGTAGCCAACAAAAAGACCATGACCCCAATCACCAAGGGGGTACTACTATGTTCCAAGCCTAAGGTGGCTGCCCATTCTTGAAGGGTAGTCTCATGGAACAATGTACCAAAACCGAAGACCCAAATTAAGGCATAGGTCAAAGCAATATAACCTACAGGGATAAAATAGGAGAACCGCAGGTATTTTGACTTTTTCAAACCCCAAGGAAGACTCGATAGCGCTCTGCCCTTGATTTTTAAGGTAACAAATGCGGCCAATGCTGGGGAAAGCATCAGTGCTCCCACATATATGCTTGTCGGGTTTAATTTAAAAATGGCATTATACCAAATGATACTGAAAACCCCTATAAAAAATAGAAATAGCAATAGGGTCTTATAGACCGCTTTAGTATTCGTTTGG
>CBDUKE010000215.1:0-2299 GCA_965367725.1 uncultured Maribacter sp.
CCAAATAGGTTTGCTGTGATCATTACATCATAAGCACTTGGCCATTGTACCAAACGCATGGCAACGGCATCAACGAATTCGTAAGATACTTCAACCTCTGGATAGTCTTTTTCCATCGCCTGAACAGTCTCTCTCCATAAGCGGGATGATTCCAATACGTTGGCTTTGTCAACGCAACATAATTTCTTGGAACGTTTCATAGCCATTTCAAAGCCTTTTTTCGCCAAACGTTGTATTTCGAATCTGTGATAGGTCATGGTATCAAAAGCCGTGTCACCACCATCTTTTCTTCCTCTTTCCCCAAAATAAACACCGCCTGTCAATTCCCGTAGGATAATCAAATCGGTACCTTCGATACGTTCACGTTTTAAGGGGGATTTATCTATTAAAGAAGGAAAGGTAAAGGTGGGGCGCACATTGGCGAACAAACCTAATTTTTGTCTCATTTTCAGCAACCCTTGTTCTGGTCTTACTTTGGCGGAAGGGTCATTATCGAATCTTGGGTGACCTATGGCTCCAAATAGTACAGCATCGGCATTTGCACATATCTCATGGGTTTCATCGGGATAAGGTTCCCCAACGGCATCTATGGCGGCCGCTCCTGTCAAAGCCGGCTTCCAATTGATTTCGTGATTGAATTTTTTTGCAATGGCATTAGACACTTTAACTGCTTGGTCTATAACTTCAGGGCCTATTCCATCTCCTGCTAAAAGGGCTATGTTTAATTTCATTTATTTAGTATTGAGTATTTTGTAATTAGTATTGAGTGATAAGTTTTGAGAACTGAGTAATAAAATGAACAAATACAATTCACCTGTTATATTTAAATTATAAAAGAACCTTTTTCTAAATTCTATATACTCAATACCCACTTCTATATGATATTCAACATTTTTTCTGTGGCCTTTATGGCGGAAACCGTTTGATCTGAATCCAAACCACGGGTAATGAATTCTTTACCTTTATTGTCCCAGGAGATTATGGTTTCACATAAAGCGTCCGAATGACTTCCTGGTGGAATCCTCACTGCATAATCAGTTAGCTGTGGGAAATCTTTCTTCTTTGAAGTATAGATTTTTCGCAAGGCATTCATAAACGCATCATATTGACCGTCGCCCTGCGCATGGGCTTCATGAAGTTCACCATCAATTTCGACAGCAACTGTGGTTGATGGCTTTAGACCTTTAGAATGAGTGAGCACATACGATTTTACAATCACCTTTTGCTGATAATCCCCACTGTTCAAAACATCGGAAATGATATAGGGCAAATCTTCTTTGGTGACCCGTTCTTTCTTGTCACCTAGTTCTATGATGCGTTGGGTAACCTTTTTGAGCTCTTCGTCGTTCAAAGTCAATCCCAATTCTTGGAGATTCTTCTGAATGTTCGCTTTGCCGGAAGTTTTTCCTAAGGCATATTTGCGTTTTCTACCAAATCTTTCAGGTAATAAATCATTAAAGTAAAGATTCCTTTTGCTATCTCCATCTGCATGTATTCCAGCTGTTTGTGTGAAAACATTATCTCCTACAATAGGTTTATTGGCTGGTATGCCAAATCCGGTAAATGCAGATACCAGTTTACTCACCTTGTGGAGCGAAGATTCATTAACAGCAATCTCTACTCCAGGTAGAAAATCTTTTATTACTGCTACGGCGCTAGCCATTGGTGCATTACCCGCACGCTCTCCCATACCGTTTACGGTAAGATGTAAACCATGACAACCTGCCTTTACAGCTTCCATTACATTGGCTACCCCCAAATCATAATCGTTATGACCATGGAAGTCAAAATGGGAGTTGGGATAACGTTGTATTATTTCTGAAAGAAATTCAAATGTTTCAGTATAGGTCAGAATTCCTAAGGTATCAGGCAATAAAATACGTACCACAGGCTGTTTCGTTAAAAAATCCAAGTATTGGAATACATATTCTTTTGAATTTCGCATGCCATTGCTCCAATCCTCTAGATACACATTGGTTTTAATCCCTTGCTTTTGGGCCAATGCTATCGTTTTTGCTATCTCCTTGAAATGTTGTTCTGGCGTTTTCTTGAGTTGATGGGTCAAATGGTTCAATGACCCTTTGGTCAAAAGGTTCTGTACTTTGGCACCTGCTTTTTGCATCCACTCCAAAGAAACACCGCCATCAACGAAAGTCAATATTTCAACCCGATCAAGATATCCTTTTTTCGCTGCCCAAGCCGTAATTTCCTGTACGGCCTTTAATTCACCTTCAGAAACCCTTGCAGAGGCTATTTCAATACGATCAACCTTAAGTTCATCAAGGAGTAATTTGGCCAA
>CBDUKE010000216.1:0-2258 GCA_965367725.1 uncultured Maribacter sp.
AATGATTGCCCCGTAAAGTTAAGTTCCCAATTAGTGGCCAAAGAGTAATTAAAACTTGGGACTATAATTACAGAATGTTCGGTGGGAGAATAGATTGTACTGATTGATCCTGAAAAAATAGGTGAAAACTCTTTTGACAGCTGAAGAAAACTGGAAAGTTCATAGGGCATTAAATATTTTGCCGAAACGTTGGCAAAAATTAGATTTTCCAAGCCCCCCAATACATCGCTGGCACCATTGTTATATAGTATAGATCCATTGATGTAAACGCCTTTTTTAAAGGCATAATCCACAGAAATGGAGGCACTAACAACATTTTTGGAGCCGATATAACTTTCATAGGGTAAAAAATAGGAAACCTCCCCTTTAAAACCGGCATTTTTAAGATTGCCCGCCCAACCTGCTCCAATAACCCAATCTTTTTGATATATCCCTGAAAGCAATTGAATGTCATATGACCCCTTATTAAAATTATACATAAGCGCGATGATATGGTCATCTTTGCGATTGCCCTTCTTGGCTGCCAATTCTATTTTCCTGAAGCCATCCAAAAAATACTGGATTCGGACTGCATCGCTTCCAGGGCGTTCTTCGTAATCAAAATCAAGAAAATTATACGTATTGAAAATATCGTTTGGATTCCAAATTAAATTTTTTCCCCAATTTACACGTTGCCTACCCAAAGTAATATCCCAATTTCCTTTGGTATAATTAACCAAAGCCCGATCTATGGTTGTATTAAACACAATACCATTATTCTCTATTAGGTTCCAGGAAAGATCAACCCAACCATCATCACGGGAAATAATATTCGAAAATCCAGGGATATTTTTAATATTGTCTCCATAAAAAATACGGTTTCTGAGCTCTAGTCTGGTTGTGATTGTATTTGAAGGAATATATTTGAAATTAAGTCTATTGTGCAAAAAGGTTGTCCATTGTAGCTGTTCTAAGTTATCGACAAAGCTTATTTCGTGAAGGTTTTTGATATAGCCAGTCAAGAACAATTTTGTCTCCTTTTCTTGAGCCACTATGGTTTGTGCACATAGTAAGTACACGATAAACAATATTTTTAAAAATAAGGGCATAACGTTTATTTTGGGAGCTGCTGCACATCGGAATCCACTTTACCATCTACGAGTGTAATTACCCTCCTTGCTTTTTTAATTACCCGCATATCGTGGGTGGAAAACAAAAAGGTAATTTTTTCTTCCTTGTTGAGTTTGGCCATTATATCCAATAAATTTCCAGCTGATTTTGAGTCCAAATTTGCTGTAGGTTCATCGGCAAGCACTATTTTAGGTTTAGATGCCAGAGCTCTGGCCACAGCAACCCGTTGCTGTTGCCCTCCTGAAAGTGCACCAGGTCTACTGTTGATTTTATCTTCAAGGCCTACTTGATGTAATAGGTCCAAAACACGTTTTTCCCTTTCTTCTTTCGACATTTTTTGAAGCTGAAGTACAAAACCCACATTTTCCTTGGCGGTCAGAACAGGAATTAGATTGAAAGATTGAAATACAAATCCAATATTGTGCAATCTGAAATCTATCAATTTATTTTCAGGAAGTTTTGTAATCTCAACCCCATCTATGATCACAGTTCCTGCTGTTGGCTCATCCAAACCACCGATCATATTCAGCAAGGTTGACTTACCTGAACCCGAAGGGCCGACCAAGGCAACAAATTCCCCTTCTTCTATATGTATGTGCACATTTTGAACCGCTTTTACAGGCACTATTTTTTTGTTGTATGTCTTACTTAAATTATGTGCGTCGATTATTGTTTTTGCCATAATCTTAAATTTTTCTGATTGCTTCTGAAGGGTTTAATTGTAATGCTTTATATGCAGGATATATAGCCGATAATAAAGCAGTTACAAAGCACATGAATGCGATAATAAAATAGTTCTGGCTATCCAAGGCTGGATAGATCATTGAACTGAAACCGTAAGATGCCAGTCCTTCCGAAAACATTGATATATTAATTCCAATTTTTCCTAATAGCATAACAGTGAGCCAACCGATCAATAATCCTAAGGGAGAGCCAACCAATGTCAAATAAAAGGTCTCGAGCATAATCATTAAAAATATTTTACGCTTATTCAACCCAATGGCCATCAACATTCCAAGCTCTCTAATACGTTCTAAGACCGACATTAACATGGTATTTATTATTCCAAATGTCAATGCCAATAAAATGATACCTGTCAAAATATAGGTATACAGGTTAAAGGATTCTATTATCATTCCCAATTCAGG
>CBDUKE010000217.1:0-2249 GCA_965367725.1 uncultured Maribacter sp.
GTCAATAGGCAAGTAACCATTGAAAGCGAAATTTTGTCCATTCAAACCACTGGCCATCATAGCCAAAACGATTGATGAAGGGCCCACTAAGGGAACCACCTGTATATTTTTTTGATGTGCTACCCTTACAACATCGGCTCCTGGGTCTGCAATTCCAGGACAACCTGCTTCTGAAAGCACTCCAATATTATGCCCTTCAAGACAAGGCTGTAAGAAAGTAGGAATAGCCTCTGGTTCCGTGTATTTGTTCAAGACTTCAATAAGTAAGTTTGGTTGGGATTTTCTGGGGCTTATCTTTTTGATAAATCGTCTAGCCGACTTTTCATTTTCAACAATGTAATAATCAATTTCTTCTATCGCCCTTTTAATTGAAATTGGTAAAACCTCTAAAGGCTCGTTTTCTCCCAAAGTTGTGGGTATCAAAAAAAGTTTACCTTTTGTTTTTGCTGCCATCTCCGTGCGCTAATTTGCGTTTAATTTTTCGGCAATACTATTACAGGCCGCATTGATTAAATGAAATACATTTTCAAATCCATCATCATCATAGTAAGGGTCAGGTACTTCATTTAATCCAGTATCGATTTCATCGAGGATAAGTTTAACTTTTGCTTTCTCCTCTTCATTTTGGGCCAAGGCTGTAACGTTATTATAATTACTATGATCCATTACATAAATCAGGTCAAAATCCTTGAAGTCCTGAACACTGAATTTTCTACAGCGTTGATGGGTAATATCAATATTATATTTAAGCCCAACAGCGATACTTCTGCTATCCGGTTTGCTCCCAATGTGGTAACCTCCCGTACCTGCAGAATCTACAAAAACATCATCAATATCGACTTTGCTTTGGAGGATACCCTCAGCCAATGGTGACCTGCAGATATTTCCAAGGCAAACCATTAAAATCTTAGTCGCCATTAAACGTTTTAGGTGAGTTTCTTAGTTAAGTCCTCAATATACTTGCGAAACTGTTTATCGGTTTCCGCGAGGTTATCCACTGTTTTACAAGCATGTAAGACGGTGGCATGATCCCTTTTTCCTATTTGGGAACCAATACTCGCCAAAGAAGCTTTAGTGAATTTTTTCGCAAAGAACATGGCCAATTGTCTTGCTTGAACAATATGCCTTTTTCTGGTTTTGGATTGTAAGGTCGCCACATCCATTTCAAAGTAGTCAGATACTACCTTTTGAATATAATCGATAGATACTTCACGCTTCGTATTCTTGACGAACTTCTCGACCACTTGTTGTGCCAATTCCAAAGTAACCTCTTTCTTATTGAAGGATGATTGGGCTATTAAAGATATAACTGCGCCCTCCAATTCACGAATGTTGGTCTTTATGTGTTTCGCCACATAATCAATAATATCATCAGGCATCTCAACACCATCGCGATATAATTTATTTTTTAGTATTGAAATCCGGGTCTCATAGTCAGGATTCTGTAATTCTGCCGATAATCCCCATTTGAACCTTGATAATAATCGTTGTTCAATATCCTGCATATCAACAGGAGCCTTGTCTGAAGTCAAGATTACCTGTTTACCATTCTGGTGTAAATGATTGAAAATATGAAAGAAAACATCTTGTGTTCCAGATTTTCCCGATAGGAATTGAACATCGTCAATTATCAAGACATCTATCAATTGGTAAAAATGTATAAAATCGTTTCTTGTATTCTTCTTAACAGACTCTATATACTGCTGTGTAAATTTCTCAGCTGAAATATATAAAACAGTACGTTCAGGATATTTATCTTTTATTTCAACCCCAATAGCATGTGCTAAATGTGTTTTGCCCAAACCTACGCCACCAAATATCAATAACGGATTAAAGGAGGTGCCACCAGGTTTATTGGCAACTGCCATGCCTGCTGAGCGTGCCAATCGGTTTGAGTCTCCCTCAAGGAAATTGTCAAAATTGTAATTTGGATTTAATTGGGATTCTATCTTTATGTTTCGTATCCCAGGAATTACGAACGGATTTCGAAGTTCAGGGTTTTTGGATTTAATCGGGACATCCATTTCCTGTGGTCCCATATTGCCTCTATTTGAACTTGGAATTTTCTCAGTGAAAGGTTCGCGATTGCCATAGGTATTTTCCATACGGATAATATATACCAATTTGGCAGTCTCGCCCAACTCTTTGGTAAGTGCAACTTTTAAAAGTTTAACGTAATGTTCCTCTAGCCATTCGTAGAAGAATTTGCTGGGCACTTGAATACTCAATGCGTTTTCTGAAAGTTTAAC
>CBDUKE010000218.1:0-2241 GCA_965367725.1 uncultured Maribacter sp.
AAAGAGAAAGCGTGGGCAAAAAGGCAACGAAGGCCCTACGTAATGCTGGAAAGGTACCTTGCGTAGTATACGGAGGAGAAAAGCCATTACACTTTGCAGCGGATGAATTAGCATTCAAAAACTTGGTTTACACTTCAAACGCACACACAGTTGTGGTTGAATTGGAAAATGGGGACAAAGTCGATGCTATTATGCAAGACATACAGTTTCACCCCGTTACTGATAAAATCATACACATAGATTTTTATCAACTGTTCAAAGACAAGGAATTGACCATGGATATTCCTGTAAGATTACAAGGCAACTCTCCAGGAGTGAGAAATGGTGGCCGTTTATTATTTAGAAAAAGGAAACTTACCATTAAGGCCTTGCCTGATAATCTTCCGGATTTCTTTGATATTGATATCTCTATTTTGAAAATTGGTGATAACATATCTGTAGAATCCTTGTTGAACGATGATTTCACTATTTTACATCCAGATAGTACTGTAGTTGTACAGGTTAAAACTGCTCGAGCTGTCATTGAAGTTGAAGAGGAAGAAGAAGAAGGAGTTGAAGGTGAAGAAGGAGCTGTTGAAGGTGAAGAAGGTGCAGAAGCACCTGCTACTGAAGCTGCTGCCGAAAGCAAAGAATAACTTAGATTCAATGTTTTATAAAGAGCATCCCGAGTATTCGGGATGCTTTTGTATTTTTATGGAAATGCTAAAATCAACATGTTCCAATTTTTAAAATTCCTTTTTGGCAACAATAAAAAACTTTTAGAAGGATCTGACCACATGAAGAAATTTTTGATTGTAGGACTTGGAAATATCGGTAGCGAATATGCTGAAACAAGACACAATGTTGGTTTTAAAATTTTGGACCAATTGGCAAATGAAAAGAAATTTTCTTTTGAAACAGCCAAGCTCGGGGACGTAGGCACTTTTAAAATAAAAGGAAGAAGTGTACTTTGCCTTAAACCATCTACCTATATGAACAGAAGCGGTAAAGCCTTGAAGTATTGGATGGAAAAAGAGAAAATACCACTCGAAAACCTCTTGGTGGTTACCGATGATATAAATCTTGATTTTGGCACCATAAGGCTAAAGACCAAAGGTAGCGATGGCGGCCACAATGGGCTTAAAGACATTCAATTGTTCTTGAACACAACGACCTACAATCGATTCCGTTTTGGAGTTGGGGCCGATTTTGGCAAAGGAAGACAAATTGATCATGTCTTAGGTAAATGGAATGAAGATGAAATAAAATCATTGCCTGAGCGACTTGAAAAATCTACACAATTGATAAGTTCGTTTATACTAGCAGGAATAAAAATTACCATGAACCAATTTAATGGCACCTAAGATCAAAGGGCTTTAAATGTAAATATTCCGGAGTCTGAACTATTGCCTTCACTATCTTTTGTAATTACTTTCCAATAATAGGAAGTATTTGAGATTACGCTCACCTTTTCAGTGTTCTGACTTGCTATAGGTGAGGCTATCAATGTCTCAGGAGGGGAAGTTGTCGAAAAATAAAGCTCATACCCGACAATATCATTTTCAACATCCGCACCATTCCATTCCAAGGTAACTTCATTATTAATATCCTTAAAAACAGACGCTCCATTTTTCGGCGCTATAACCTCTGCTGGGAAAGGGGCATAGGTGGTCTGGAAGCCCGCATTATAGAAACGCCAAGTTTCACTAAAGGCAGTTTCAGTTACCTTTGAGTTCAGAGACCGAACAAACCAAGAGAAGGGTTCCCCTTTGACAATAGGCAATTTAGCAGAAATTGCAGCTGTACTGATAGTTTGGGTTGTGTTAGTAATCAAATTGGTAACTCTGAGTTCATAGCTTTCAGTATGATCTGAAGCCATCCACTTAAATTCAATTTCACTCGAAATCTGATTTAAACTACGTCCTGTGGTGCATTCAGAATTCTTGTTTGGAAAAACCAACGTAGCGATTTCTGGCGGCTTTGGACTGCTTTTCTTTTTACATCCTATCAAAAGAACACCAAATAACAATAGTATTACCGTTCTCATTGTTTTATTAGTTTAGATGTTCCTTTTATGTTTTCCCCCTCGAATTTGATAAAATATATTCCAGAAGGATATATTGAAAAATCCAAGGGCAATTCCAATCCATTGACTTCGAAGGTTTGCTTCCAAACCAATCTTCCGTCAACAGTGAAAACTTCAATACCCACTTCATCCATTTCTGATCCAAGAAAAACATTGGTAGCACTTACAAAAGGATT
>CBDUKE010000219.1:0-2106 GCA_965367725.1 uncultured Maribacter sp.
AAGGTTCGCTCATGTTTTTGAACAATCATACACCCGCTTTCTGGATCTCCAAAAAGCAGAAAACCAAGCTAGAGAAGCTCAGATTGAAGGGGCTCTGGAAAGAATACGTTCCAAGACAATGGCCATGCATAATAGTGAAGATCTAGAGGATATAGTCGTTTCCTTATTTGATGAAGTAATGAATTTAGGTCTTGACAAATCCATACGTTGCGGAATTGGCATCCTTGAAGGTCATGAGGGGATGGAAACATGGTCTGTAAATTCAAATTCCGATGGAACAGTAGATTTGAAAGTGGGGATGTTAAATATGACCATACATCCGATGTTGATAGGTCTCAAAAAAGCATGGAAAAATAGAAGGAAGGGATATTCATATGAATATACAGCAAAAGATGTCAGGAAGTACTACGAGGCACTCAATAATGAACCTGAATACCCATTTAATGCAGATCTTAAGACTTTGTCTAAACAAGAGTTTCATCGAAGTTTCTTTTTTTCTTCGGGAATCGTTTTTGCGTTTTCTGAGAATCCTATTTCAGAAGAATCCTCTAAAATATTGGCAAGGTTCGCGGCAGTTTTTGGCCAAACTTACCAAAGGTTCCTCGACCTCCAAAAAGCAGAAGTCCAGGCAAGGGAAGCCACCAAACAAGCATCGCTAGACCGGGTACGAGGGCAAATTGCCAGTATGCGTTCAACTGCCGATCTTGATCGCATAACTCCACTAGTGTGGAACGAATTGACTACCATTGGGGTACCATTTAGCCGTTGTGGCGTTTTTATCATTGATGAACCAACAAAAATTGTAGAGGTTTATTTATCGGCACCTGACGGGCATTCCCTTGGTGTATTGAACCTACAATTTAATGCCGATCCCTTAACTAAAAATACCGTTGCCCATTGGCGGAAGAGAAAGATTTTTAAAGCACATTGGAACCGGGAAGACTTTATAAGTTGGACACAATCTTTGATGGATCAAGGGCAAATCTCGGATAAAAACACCTATCAAGGAGCAGCAAATCCGCCTGAATCATTAGATCTTCATTTTATTCCCTTTACACAAGGAATGCTCTATGTGGGGAATGAGCATCCCTTGAATGATGAACATATTGCATTAGTACAATCCTTGGCGGACGCCTTTGCTATTGCCTATGCCCGTTATGAAGACTTTGCTAAATTGGAGAAAGCGAAACAAAGTGTCGAAGCAACTTTGAGCGAACTCAAAGCTACTCAAAATCAACTGGTACAATCAGAAAAAATGGCTTCCCTTGGTGAACTTACAGCTGGAATCGCCCATGAGATACAAAACCCCTTAAACTTTGTGAATAATTTCAGTGAAGTAAGTGGTGAACTGATTGAGGAGATGAACGAGGAAATTGAAAAGGGTGATATGGAAGAAGCAAAAGCCATCGCCAGTGATATCAAACAGAACCTGGAAAAAATTAATCACCATGGAAAACGCGCGGATGCCATTGTAAAAGGTATGTTACAACACAGCCGAAGCAGTACTGGCATAAAAGAACCCACTGATATCAATGCCTTGGCCGATGAATATTTGCGTTTGGCTTATCATGGTTTGCGGGCCAAGGACAAAAGCTTTAATGCTACTATGAAGACAGATTATGATGGCTCCCTTGAAAAAGTAAATGTTATTCCACAGGATATTGGAAGAGTAATACTCAATTTAATTACGAATGCCTTTTATGTTGTTGATGAAAAAAAGAAACAACTTAAAAATGGCTACGAGCCAACCGTTTCAGTGAGTACAAAAAAAGGGGCCGGTAAAATAGAGATCTCCGTTATTGACAACGGTAATGGCATCCCTGATAAGGTGAAAGAAAAAATATTCCAACCCTTTTTTACGACAAAACCGACAGGAAAAGGTACCGGGTTGGGTCTGAGTATGAGCTATGATATCGTAAATAAAGGCCATGGAGGTGAGTTGACAGTGGAGACAACAGAAGGCGAAGGAACCACATTTACCATTGCATTACCTATGGTATAAAAATTATAGATTAGGAAAAAGAATTATATTAATAAACCTTAAATTAAAGATTATATGAAAATTTTAGTTGTTGATGACGAAAAAGATGTGCAGTTGCTATTTCA
>CBDUKE010000220.1:0-2092 GCA_965367725.1 uncultured Maribacter sp.
ATTGGTCCACAAGGCATTGTTCATGGCACGGCAATTACAGTAATGAATGCCTTTCGGAAAGTTTTGAAAAAAGATGAATCCTCATATGGGAAAATATTTTTGACCGCTGGATTAGGAGGAATGAGTGGCGCACAGCCTAAAGCGGGGAATATAGCAGGTTGCATCACTATTTGTGCCGAAGTAAACCCAGCAGCAGCGCATAAAAGACACGCCCAAGGTTGGGTTGATGAATTGATTGAAGATATCAATGTACTCGTTTCTAGGACGCAAAAGGCCATTGCAGATAAAGAAGTGGTGTCTTTGGCATTTGTAGGTAATGTGGTTGATGTCTGGGAGAAATTTGATGAGGAAGGTTTATTTATTCATTTAGGCTCAGACCAAACATCGCTTCACAATCCTTGGGCAGGGGGTTATTATCCCGTCGGATTGAGTTTTGAAGAAGCAAATGATAGGATGAGTAGTGATCCGGAAGTCTTTAAAGAAAAAGTACAGGAATCATTACGAAGACAGGTTACAGCTATTAATAAGCATACGGCAAAAGGTACTTACTTCTTTGATTACGGAAATGCCTTCTTGTTGGAAGCTTCAAGAGCGGGAGCTGATGTGATGGCTGAAAACAATATAGATTTTAGATATCCCTCCTATGTCCAGGATATTTTGGGGCCCATGTGTTTTGATTATGGCTTTGGCCCCTTCCGTTGGGTTTGTACTTCGGGAAAATCAGAAGATCTGCAAATAACCGATGGCATTGCCTTAAAGGTAATGGAGCAAATAAAGACTGAAGCTCCTAAGGAAATCCAGCAACAAATGCAGGATAATATCACATGGATAAGGGAAGCCGAACAAAATAAATTGGTTGTAGGATCTCAAGCCCGTATTCTTTATGCCGATGCCGAAGGCCGTGCTAAAATCGCCGAAGCCTTTAACCAAGCAATTGAGTCAGGTGAAATCACTGCACCCGTAGTTTTAGGTCGCGATCATCATGATGTAAGCGGAACCGACTCGCCTTTTCGAGAAACCAGCAATATTTATGACGGTAGTAAATTCACCGCGGACATGGCCATACATAATGTAATTGGCGACAGTTTTCGAGGTGCCACCTGGGTCTCGATACACAATGGTGGAGGCGTTGGCTGGGGAGAGGTCATCAATGGTGGTTTCGGTATGGTACTCGACGGCTCAGAAGATGCAACAAGGCGACTTAAAAGCATGCTTTTTTATGATGTCAACAACGGTATTTCCCGTAGAAGCTGGGCAAGGAATGAAGAAGCCTTATTCGCTATTAAGCGCGAAATGGAACGTACTCCCCAATTGAAAGTGACCTTACCCAATTTAGTGGATGATAGTCTACTGGAAAATTTATTCGATTAGTTATGGCTGACTTTAAAAAACCAAATCCTAAAATCTGGACCGGCAGAAAATCTGACGAACAGCTTTATTTTCATGAAAAGGTCGAATTTGATACTATTGAAACTATTGCCAAAAACACGATTGCAATTTTAGGTTATGCCTGTGATGAAGGCGTAAAACGCAATCAAGGAAGAGTAGGCGCCGCAGCAGGGCCAGATACCATCAGAAGACAACTTGGGAAAATGCCGAATCACTTGGATGCGAATGTGAAACTCCTGGATATTGGGAATGTAGTATGTGAAAATGGTGATATGGAAGCCGCACAAAGTATGTTGGAACAAAAGGTTTCACAACTTTTGGCACATAACATCTTTCCTATACTCCTTGGAGGCGGACATGATATCGCCTATGGCCACTACAATGGTATTAGAAAATATATCGGCACGAACGAAACTATCGGAATAATAAATTTTGATGCCCATTTTGATTTGCGTTCAAACGATGATGGAAATAATTCAGGCACCCCTTTTTTCCAAATTGCAGAGGAATGTAAAGACAATGGTAGTGTTTTTAACTACCTCTGTTTGGGCATTCGTAAAGATGCCAATGATAAAACATTATTTAAAACAGCTAACGATTTAGGTGTGGATTATATAGAAAATAATGGATTTTCAAAGGAGTATGCCAAAGCAATTGTCATGAAACTACTTGGCTTTATCCAGAAAGTCGATTATATATACTT
>CBDUKE010000221.1:0-1785 GCA_965367725.1 uncultured Maribacter sp.
CAACAAAAAAGGGGCCAAATAGCCCCTTTTATATATATCATTTAGTATACTTATTTTGCTACATTCACTGAACGAGTCTCTCGAATCACAGTTACCTTTACCTGTCCTGGATAGGTCATATCAGTCTGTATTTTCTGTGATATTTCAAACGATAATTGGGCTGCCTTATCATCGCTCACTTTTTCACTTTCTACAATTACCCTAAGTTCTCTACCTGCTTGTATGGCATAGGCTTTTTGCACACCTCCGAAGGCGAAAGCAATCTCTTCCAAATCTTTAAGGCGTTGTATATAGGAATCCAATACCTGCCTTCTTGCCCCTGGTCTTGCACCACTAATGGCATCGCAAACCTGAATAATCGGCGCAATCAATGTTTTCATCTCAATTTCATCATGGTGGGCCCCTATAGCATTACATACGTCTGGTTTTTCACCGAATTTCTCCGCCCATTGCATACCCAAAATAGCGTGAGGTGTTTCGACCTCTGCCTCTGTGTTTGGAACTTTACCAATGTCATGTAAAAGACCTGCGCGTTTGGCCAATTTGGGGTTCAATCCCAATTCAGCAGCCATAACCCCACAAAGTTTGGCAACTTCCCTAGAGTGTTGTAACAAGTTTTGACCGTAAGATGAACGGTATTTCATTCTACCAACAGCTTTAATCAATTCGGGGTGTAATCCGTGTATACCCAAATCGATAATTGTACGTTTCCCTATTTCAACGATTTCCTGCTCTATTTGCTTTTCAGTCTTACGCACTATTTCCTCAATACGTGCTGGGTGAATCCTTCCGTCTGTAACTAATTTATGTAAAGACAAACGGGCAATTTCACGACGCACGGAATCAAAACAAGACAGTATGATTGCCTCAGGTGTATCATCAACGATAATCTCTACGCCTGTCGCTGCTTCAATAGCGCGGATATTTCTACCTTCACGACCAATGATCCTTCCTTTTACATCATCAGATTCCAGATTAAAAACAGAAACACAATTCTCCACTGCTTCCTCTGTTCCTATACGCTGAATGGTATTGATTACGATTTTTCGTGCTTCTTGCTCGGCTGTTAACTTAGCCTCTTCCATGGTCGTTTGTAAATAGGCCATAGCATCTGATTTAGCAGTCTCCTTAAGCGATTCCATCAACTGACCTTTGGCATCTTCAGCCGAAAGACCAGAAATAACCTCTAGTTGCTGCACTTGATTTTTGTGTAGTTTTTCAAGTTCAGTATGCTTCTTGTCATAATATTCCTCTTTATGGGCAACGTCCTTTATTTTGGCCTCTAACTGATCATTTAATTTTTTGCTCTTTGCAAGCTCATTACTTATTTGTGATTCTTTATCCCTTGTGCGTTTTTCGGCCTCCGCTATTTTCTTATCCTTATTTATAATGACCTTTTCATGTTCTGCCTTTAACTCCAAGAACTTTTCCTTGGCTTGGAATATTTTATCTTTCTTAATGCTTTCCCCTTCAATATTCGCTTCTTTTAAAATGGAATTCGCATCTTTTTTTGCATTGGAAATGGTCTTTGATGCTTTGCCTTTTTCCATAAATTTAGCAATCACAAATCCCACTACAAGACCTGCGATTCCGACTAATATAAGTGTAGTACTGTCCATAATTTGAAAATTTAGAATAAAAAAAGCCCACATTGGAGAAGTTTTGTACAAACTCCAGAAAACAGGTTTAGGGCTACCAGACTGATCAAGGATCCTTATACGAGTAAGGCATGCTTTTACAATCTAAACTCACCCTTTTTAAACAAATTAATGTTGAGTTCGTCAA
>CBDUKE010000222.1:0-1674 GCA_965367725.1 uncultured Maribacter sp.
CGTTTAATAAATAGGAAAATCCCCTTTTTTAGAGAGGATTTAACGCAAATATACATAATTTTTGTTCAATTTTGTTGATGTATCACTAATTAGAAAACGCTTTATGATCCGTGTTTTTGGCTTGATTTTAATGTTATTATTGGTTTCCTGCAATACCGATAACACAAATAGAAATCCTTTTTTGCAGGAAATAGGTTTTAGATTCGATATGAACCTGAACCTGCCGTTGTATAGTCCCTTGACCAATACTGGTAACGCAGTTTATGTAGGGGCAGCGGGCGTTGGTACTGCAGGTATTTTTGCCATTAACACAGGATTCAACCAATTCAGGGCTTTCGAGGCCAGTTGTCCCAACCATGCACCAAATGAATGCTCAACTATGGTTTTGAATGGCCAAACTGCCATCTGCTCTTGTGAGGATTATGAATACAGTTTATTCACAGGACAAATGTTGAACAGACCAGATGATGGTAAGCGATATTATGATATGTTGGAATACCGAACTAGTTTTGGAGGTAATACCTTAAGTGTTTCCAATTAAATTTGTGATTAGTGCAATCCTAAGATTTTATCCATAACCCAACTGGTATGTAATCCTGAACTACCTAAAGAGGGATGTTTTTTATCACCTTTTAGGTGTTCTTTGATGTTCAATACATGAAATTCCTGTATGTGTTTTGGATTAGGGATTTCAAGTTTTTCCTCCCCTTGTGAATTCAACAGAATTATAGGTTCTTCATTGAAAATAGAAAAAGTAATCTTCCCTGCACTGCCTAATATATCAACCTTATCCTCGCGCTGATAGCAACCAAAATTCCAGCTACCGTCACCCATTACACCACCTTTGTGCATCCAACTGCCTACAATGGCATCCTTTGCTGAATACAATCCCATTTGATTCGTTGCAATGCCATTGGCTATTTCAATATCTCCCAAGAAGTAAGTAAACAAATCAAGCCCATGACTTGCCAAGTCATCGAAATATCCTCCAGGGGCAATACTTGCATCCGTTCTCCAATTATAAGTACCGCTTAAATCCAATTGATTGGGAGGTTTGGACAAATGCCACTTTATATGACGAACCTCACCAATAGTACCTTCATCCAACCAGTGTTTTATTTTATTGAAACGAGGTAATGAACGCCTGTAGTAAGCTATGAACAAAGGAATGTCTTTCTTTTCAAAAGCGTTATAGATTTCCAAGCTATCAGCGTAACATGGAGCCATTGGTTTTTCAATACAACAAGGCTTCCCTGCCTTTGCTACTTTCAAGGCATAAAATTTATGCGAATCTGGGGGTGTAGCAATATATACAGCATCAATATCAGTATCAGCAATTAAATCATCTGCATTGGCATAGTGTTTCAAAATATTATGCCGCTTGGCATAATCAGCAGCTTTATCCTTATTACGACGCATGACCGCCACCACTTCAAAGCCATCGGTGTTTTGATAGGCGGGTCCGCTTTTTATTTCGGTAACTGCCCCGCAGCCGATTATTCCCCATCTAACAATTTTAGGATTTGTCATTTACCTTGTTTCAAACGAGGTGTCATTGTTCGAATGCTTGGCTTGGACTTCTTTCACCTTTTGATCTTTCCCAATAAGAAAATATATCAAAGTGCCCAAAGGATTTAAAAACAATACAACCAATATCCAAATCAATTTATCATT